>RFKI01000200.1 GCA_003694355.1 Bdellovibrio sp. | reverse complement strand
TCCTTAACCAATTATCCCAGTTGCTGTTATTAAAAACCGTCTCCGTTCCCTTTATCCTAAAGGTCAAAGTTCACAACCCTCAGGTTATAGAGGATTTCTTAAAACAATTAGCTCAAGATCAAAAGCTTCCACCTCCTGAAGTCACCTTCACTCCCTACCTCCAAGTCCTATACTCTTCCCCTGAAGAAGAGTTCTATGAGCGTTGGAAAGACCTCTACCAACCGTTTGGTCTTATATTCACTCCCAGAAAAAAACTTTTGGCTAAAAAGTCCGTGATTTCCATCAAAGTGCAAATTGCAGAAGTTGGCAAAAAAGCGCAGCAAACCATGGGGCTTGACTGGTCTAAAAGCTCTTTTATTTGGCCACTGGATCAGTCTTCACAACTGATAACAACACTTCAAGCTATGGAAAACAAAGGGTGGATGCAGTTACTCTCTCAACCTCAGCTGCTTTGTGAAAGTGGAAAAAAAGCTTATTTTCACTCTGGAGGCAGTTTTCCCATAAAAATTCAAAATTACCGTACCAAAACGGTCATCTGGAAAAACCATGGACTTCTTTTAGAAATAGAACCAAAATCTGATGCCTATGGAAATATCCAGGTGCATGTGAGTGCTGAAATTTCTCTTATTGACTCTGCTCTCTCAGCAGACGGCATTCCATCCTTAAAAAGAAATCGCGTTGAGACCTTTGTTAATGTAAAATCAGGGCAAACAATTATCTTATCCGGGCTGTCCAGCAAACAATGGGGACACAATGCAGATGGCCTTCCCTTTTTAATGAGGTTGCCTCTTATTGGACGACTTTTTGGAAGTTTTCAAAATTTAAACAAAAAAAACAACTTGATTATTTTTATCACACCATCTCTTGTAACTCGCCCTTATACAATCTCCAACCCCGAAGGATGGGTCCATTATGAATGAGCAACAAGAGCTTTATAAACAAGCAAATGCCTTTATTGGGAATAACCTTAAACAACACCCCTCGACACCAATAAAAGAGGCCTTAGATCAGTTTTTTCAAAACCATGCCTCTTGGGGAAACTATTTAAAAGAAAGGCTTCATAAAGAGTTTCTCTCTTGTGGTCCACTAGAAAAGCTTTTAAATGATCCTGAAGTAACGGATATCATGGTCAACCACCACTCCCAAATCTGGTATAAAAAAAACAATCAAACCTTGCCCTGGAAAACCCCTTTTTTATCTGAACAAAGCTACAGAAATTTTGTTCAAAAAGTCTGTTTGGAGTCTGGCATTTATTTTAATTTAGATCAGCCTTATGTGGACGGAGCCTGGAAAAATTTTCGTGTACACATCATTTCTGAACCTTTGTACTCCAATTCCATCTGTCTGACACTCAGAAGAAAAAAACAAAATTCGTGGACCTTTTCAGAACTCAAAGAAAAACAGTGGGCCCAAGAAGAGTCCATTGCCTTTATCAGGAGCCTTTTAAAACAAAAGAAGAGTTTTCTTATCATCGGGGCAACAGGATCGGGTAAAACTTCGGTTCTAAATGCTTGCCTGAATGAGTTACCAGACAATGAACGCATTATTGTTATTGAAGATACTGATGAAATTCTTTTACCCAACAAAATTTCTGTGAAGTTGTTAACTCGCACTCAATCAGATAAAAACTTAAAAACTTTTTCGCAATCAGATCTTATTATTCAAGCACTACGCATGAATCCCTCTCGAATCATTGTGGGCGAAGTAAGAGGGGCTGAGGCCAAAGACATGTTAATGGCCTTTGCCACAGGCCATGAAGGTGGACTATGCTCTCTTCATGCCCACAATGCACAGCAAGCACTGATTCGGCTGGAAATGCTCACCCAGTTAGGAGCGCCACAGTGGAATCTCAAAGCCATTCGCCAACTTATCTTCTTGTCTATTCAATACATCATTGAGCTTTCCACTGACAGAAAACTGAAACAAATTTATAAGTTAGCCTCTTTAGAGGACTTTGGATTTCTTCTAGAAAAAGTTTAAGCCTCAACATCCAAGTAGGAGCCAACATCAGGAGCCCCCATGTCTTCTTGATCTTCCGTTATGGAATCCACATAAACATCAACAGGGTCTTTATCTTGGTGAGTTTCCTCTGGCATGGCTTCTTTTTCAATTTGAGGCGTTT
>RFKI01000199.1 GCA_003694355.1 Bdellovibrio sp. | reverse complement strand
TTCATTTCCTGATGGAGGTAAAGATTCTTCCTTCATAGGCTCTGGAGGAGGTGGTGGGGGTAACTCCTCTTCGTTTGTAGATTCATGACTGGCATTCATAGGAGGAGACGACGGCTCTGGGGAAGTATTCTTTGCCAAAGTTCCAGAAACATCTCTCCAATATTTTAACTGGATGCCTTCTGGTAAAACTCCTTTTGACTCGACCTCTAAATTGGTGGCCCAAATTTCCTTCCAGCTATCTTTATGCCCTAGCAGCTCTTTGGCCACTGTTCGAATATTGTCCCCAGCTTTTGAAACGTAAATTTCTGGTTGAAGACCTAAATCTTCATAATATGTCAAAATACGACTATCATCAGTAGGACGACGGGGAGAATTATAATAAACCTTATCTCCAACTTTAAGCCCCCTTCTTAAATGAGGATTGATTTTTAAAAGTTCATCAGTTTTATCTGCTCCATAAATTTTTTGACTGACAGAGGCCAAAGTATCACCTGGGCGGGCAATATAGACAGTGTTAACAAGAACACCAGCTCTCTTAAACGGAGTGGTTTTTATCTTCTTAACAGGAATCCAATGTCTTTTAGGAGCTTCAAAAGAAGCCTCTTGAGAAGTTTCATTTTCTGGAGCTAAATCTTGACTTTCTTCCGCCATAGGTTCTTCTGGCTCTGCCTGAGCCAAGTTTTGTTCGCTTTCAGTGGAGGCCACTTCACCCTCTTCTGTGTGTCGAGGCTCTTCTGCAAGCGTATTCTCTTCAGACCCTTCAGATTCTTCCTCGGCGGGCTCTAGCTCTTCATCCTCTCCCTTTTCTTCATTTTCTGCCACTTGTTCTTTCTCTTTATCTCCCTCAGCAACCTCATCTCCTTGGTCACTCTCATCACTGGCTTCCTCTTCATCCCCTTCAGCAACTTCATCTCCTTCCTGATCCTCTTCATCTAACTCGTCACTCTCATCACTGGCTTCCTCTTCATCCCCTTCAGCAACTTCATCCCCTTCTTGATCCTCTTCATCTATCGCATTTTCATCATCATCTTCTGTAGCCTTATCCTCCGTCACATCAGCTCCTTCATCAGCCCCAATCACCTCTTCTGCAGAAGCTTCATCAGACTCATCTTTTTTACTAAAAGAACACCCTAGTAATCCTAGGGCAAAAACTAAAAACAAAGAGATAAACGTAGTAAAGATTTTTCTTGTGGACATTCCTTGTCTCCTCAGTCTTTAAAAATGGTTACTGATATTATTTAATCATAGACAAATTCAGATGAAAAAGGCCTGTTTTGAAGATCGGTCTTTCGGCTAGCTAGTCTTTGGTTTTATTTTCTCTTTGTGGCAGAAACTCAAAACGATCTCCCCTCTTGATTTTATGTTTTTTAAAGAAACCTCTAGGTACTTCAAGGGCATACTGAGCCTTTCCTCGACTTTGGTATCTTGGAATGTTCCTCTCTAAAGGAGAACTCATGGGTCTCATCTCCTGAACATCAATCAATACCTTGTTTTTATCAAAAAAACCTATGCTCAGAGGAATGTATGTATTTTTCATCCAAAAAAATCTCTTTCTTTCACTAGGAAAAACAAAAAGCATCCCTCTATCTTCTGGAAGATTCGTTCTTTCCATCAGACCATGCTCTCTGGCCTCTTCTGTATCAGCAATTTCCACTTGAATAACAACTTCTTTAATCTTTATCTTTCGTTTTTTTAAAGAAAAACCGTAAGCTGGGGAAAATATCAAAAATAAAAGGCTAAGCCTTAAGAGCCAAACCATGTCGAACTCCTCGAAGAGAGACAACTGTTTCTGAAACCCCCATATATTCTAAAAAACTTTCCAAAATCAATGCCCCTGATACAATCACATCCGCACGCCCTGGGTTTAGTCCTTTAATTTTTTTTCGCTCTTCAATTCCCATCCCTGCTAGCTTTTTTCTGATTTTCTGTATAGAAGAAAAGGTTAATTTATAGTTCGTCAATTCTTCTGGAGAATACTCTATTTGTTTTTCTATGCAAGCTAAAGTAACAGGAGTGCCCGCCACTGAAATCACTGAAGTTTTTTTGTCAAAAATGGTTTCTTTTTTAAAAAAATCCAAAATATAATTTTTAATTTGATTTTGTATTCTCTCCTCGACAGGATGCTTTTTAATAAACATTTCCGTCAAACGCACACTCCCTATATCCAAACTACAAGACTTTAACTCTCCTCCTCTTTCTCCAACCAATTCCGTAGACCCACCCCCAATATCAATAACAACAAATGGAGGCTGATGCCCTTCTGATAAAGCCCCCAGATATGTCAGTTCAGCTTCTTCTTTCCCAGAGATTACAGAAACATTAAAACCATAGTTTTTTGCTAGAGAAAAAAACTCTTCTTTGTTTTCCACATCTCGAGCGGCACTTGTTGCCACAACAAGCACTTTATCAGGATGATATAATTTTATCTTCTCTGCATAATTTCTAAAACAATTTTCGGCTCTCCTCAAAGCTTCTGGATGAAAACGGCGGAACTGGTGAACTCCTTGAGCAAGACGCACCATTTCTATTTCATCCGCATAAACTTTAGTAATTTGTCCCTCTTCAATCTCTGCAATTAAAAGCAAAAAAGTATTAGATCCAAGATCAAGGGCCGCCACTCGCAAAATCTAGTCCCCCAGTTTTTCCTTTAGAATCTTGTTAACCAATTCTGGATTTGCTTGGCCTTTTGTTGCCTTCATAACTTGTCCGACAAAGTAACCAAAAACTTTTTTCTTCCCTTCTCTATATTGCTTAACCTGCTGAGGGCTAGAACTTAAAACCTCTTCAACCATCTTCTCTATAGAAGATGGATCTGAAATCTGAACAAGACCCTTTTCTTTCACAATAAATTGTGGATCTTGACCCCTCTCCCACATCTCTGCAAAAACGGTTTTTGCTATTTTTCCAGAAATCTGTTTGGAGTCTATCATCTTTATTAACTGAGCTAATTGTTTTGGCTGAATTTTGACATTACTGATTTCTTTCTTTGATTCTTTAATTTCTCTTAAAAGCTCAACCATAACCCAATTTGAAGCCGCCTTGGGGTTACCACTTTGTTCAGCAACCTCTTCGAAGTAGTCCGCAATGTCTTTTTCTTGCGTAAGAACAAAAGCATCATATTCTGGTATCTTAAATTCTTCCTGAAAGCGACGAGCTCGATAAATGGGGAGCTCTGGCAAACTTGATTTAATTTCCTGAATCCAGTTTTCGGATATTTGTACAGGAAGAAGATCCGGGTCGGGAAAATAACGATAATCATGAGCTTCTTCTTTAGAACGCATGGAATGAGTTCTGTTTTTTGCCGAATCATAAAGACGTGTTTCTTGAATGACTTTCTCTCCAGACTCAATAACCATAATTTGACGTTCTATTTCATACTCTAGAGCTTTTTCTACGAAACGAAAGGAATTAAGATTTTTTAATTCCACTTTTGTACCAAATTGCTGAGTTCCTTTTTTTCGAACACTCACATTACAATCACATCTCATAGATCCTTCTTCGAGATTCCCATCACAAACTTCTAAATATCGAAGAATTCGACGAATCGTCCTTGCATACTCCGCTGCTTCAGCTGGGGAAGCAATATCAGGCTCTGAGACGATTTCTAGAAGCGGAACCCCAGCTCGATTCAGGTTGATTAAAGTAAAATCCCCATGGTGTGTAGACTTACCAGCATCTTCTTCCATATGGGCTCTTGTAATACCAATTTTTTTAATTTGACCATCTACATAAATTTCAACAAATCCTTCCTCTGCTAACGGCTCATCATATTGAGATATTTGATAGCCCTTTGGAAGGTCTGGATAAAAATAATTTTTTCTAGCAAATACAGAAAAATGACGAATTTTGCAATTTAAAGCCAATCCAACTTTAACTGACAACTCCACAGCCTTCTTATTCACAACAGGAAGAGCCCCCGGAAGGCCAAGGGTCACAGGACTTACATTTTCATTATCCCCTCCACCAAAAGAAGTGGAGTCAGAAGAAAACATCTTACTTTTTGTTAATAGTTGAGCATGAATTTCAAGCCCTATAACTGGTTCCCAGTCTCCATATTTAGACATCTTTTGGCCTCTTTGCTTTAAAGTTAAAAGCTTTTTCTAGAGAAAAAGCAACATTGAGCATTTTCTGTTCTTCAAAGTGGGAAGCGCTAATTTGAACGCCTACAGGCAGTCCTTCAGAATTTAATTCCACAGGAACACTCATACTAGGCAAGCCCGCTAAGTTGGAAGAAGTGGTATAAATATCATTTGTATACATAGTTAAAGGATCATGAATCCTTTCTCCCAACTTAAAAGCAGACGTGGTGGCCACAGGACTCATTAACACATCACATTTTTCAAAAGCTTTTGAAAAATCTTCTCGAAGCAAAAAACGAACCTGACAAGCCTTTTTATAGTAAGCATCATAATAACCACTGGAAAGCGCATGTGTTCCAAGAATAATACGCCTTTTCACCTCAGTCCCAAACCCCTCTCCTCTTGTGCGAGAATAAAAGTCCACTAAATCTCTGGCCGGTTCCCGAGAAAAATCGGCACGAAAACCAAAACGAACCCCATCATATCTGGCCAGATTACTGGAAGCCTCACTAGTAGCAATAATATAGTAAATGGGAACAGCATATCGAGTTAGAGGCAAAGACACTTCCTCTACATGAGCCCCTGCTTGTTTAACAGCTTCAATAGCTCTATCTAAAGTTTGTCGAACATCCTCTGATAAAGCCTCTGTAAAATATTCTTTAGGAAGTCCTACTTTTAATCCTTTTAAATCTGCAGATAAGTTCTGAGACCACTCAGACACAGGAGCCTTTGCCGTTGTAGAGTCATTAGCATCCCATCCACAAATGACTTCTAAAACAAGAGCACTATCTTTCACAGACAAACTAAAGGGACCAACCTGATCTAAACTGGATGCAAAGGCAATAACACCATACCGACTAACACGCCCATAAGTGGGCTTAACACCTACAACTCCACAAAAATGGGCCGGTTGACGAATAGAGCCTCCCGTATCTGTACCAATGGACAAAGGAGCCATTCGAGCACTAACAGCAGCAGCCGATCCTCCACTGGAACCCCCAGGAACATATTCAAAATTCCATGGGTTTTTACTAGGACCAAAATAAGATGTTTCATTGCTGGAGCCCATGGCAAACTCATCCTGATTGGCCTTTCCAATAACAATAGCTCCTTCTTCCTCAAGACGCTTCACCACCGTGGCCGTATAAGGGGGTATAAAATTTTCCAAAATTTTTGAGCCAGCTGTTGTTCGAAGTCCTTTAGTACAAAGCATATCTTTGATAGCTATTGGAATTCCAAATAATTTCCCCTTTTTTTCTTTAAGTTGATCCAGCTTTTGAGCTCTTTTTAAAGCCCCTTCCTTATTCACAGTAATAAAAGCATTGATCTTTGGATCCTTATCTTCTATCCGTTGTAAAAAAAACTGTATCACTTCCTGAGAAGAAACCTCTCCTTTAACAAGGAGATCTTTAATTTCATGAGCTTCTTTACTGGTAAAGTCCATTTCTCTCTCTCCTAAACAACGGGTGGTACTTTAAATAAGTGTCCTGACTTTTCTGGGGCATTTTGAAGAACTTCCTCAACACTTAAAGTCTGAATCACTTCATCTTCCCGAAAAAAGGCCTCCATAGGTGTGGGCGTCACTAGTGGTTTAATTCCTTTTGTATCTATATCCTTAATTTCTTCAAAATACTGAAAAATGGACTTCATCTGTTTTTGAAACTCTTCCATTTCCTGTTCTGAAAGATAAAGCCGAGCGAGTTGAGCCACCTTTTTTAATTCCATTTGGTCTCCTAATTTTTGATTGACCCCTTATACCAAGGTGCTTATGTTTTTTCCATGTCAAAAATAAATCCTGCTATCATTCAGCGTCTAAAAGAACTACGAGAAAAAATCAATCAGTATGACTATGAGTATTATGTTCTCGACCAGCCGACAATTACTGATTACGAATATGATAAACTTTATAAAGAACTTCTGGATATTGAAGCTCAATACCCTGAGCTTATTACCCCAGATTCGCCCTCTCAAAGAGTTCCAGGGACACCCCTTTCAGCCTTTGAAAAGGGCCGACATTCTTTACCCATGCTTTCATTACAAAATAGTTATGACCCTCAAGATATCAAGGAATTTGATAAAAGAGTTCGGAAGTTTCTTGGGGCTAAAGGACCTATTGAGTATTTTTGTGAACCCAAGTTTGATGGATTAGCTCTAGAACTCATTTACAAGGAGGGATTACTCTCTGGGGCTCTCACTCGAGGGGATGGGTTGATCGGCGAAAATGTCCTTAATAATGTCAAAACCATTAAGTCTATTCCCCTTAAACTTAAAACGTCTTCTCCACCACCTCTATTGGAAATCAGAGGGGAAGTTCTTATGTTTAAAAAAGACTTCATCAAATTAAATGAAATACAGGATGAAAAAGGAGAACCATTTTTTGCTAACCCTAGGAACGCAGCAGCAGGAAGTTTGCGTCAACTGGACCCTAAAATAACTGCTTCGAGACCACTAAAAATGTTCTGCTATGCTTTTGGGAAGATTTCTAATTTTAAATTTAAAACCCAAGAAGAGTTTTTAAAAAAAATTTCAAAACTGGGGCTTCCTACGATTCTAAACAAACACCCTTCTCTTGTTAGAAAATGCTCTGGGCCTGAAGAGGCTATTCAATACTATGAGTTCATGGCCCAGAAACGCCATGAACTGCCCTTTGATATTGATGGCGTGGTCATTAAAGTTAACCGTATTGAACTCCAACAGAAGCTTGGCAACATAGCCAGAAACCCTCGCTGGGCTTCAGCAGCCAAATTTAAACCCGAGCAGGGAATTACTGTCATTGAAGATATTATCATTCAAGTTGGTCGTACAGGAGCTCTTACTCCTGTGGCCAAAATGAAGCCAGTCAATATAGGCGGAGTTTCGATTTCTCATGCAACTCTTCATAATCAAGAAGAAATCAAACGAAAAGATATTCGTGTTGGAGACACTGTCGTTATTCAAAGGGCTGGCGATGTGATTCCTGAAGTCGTTAAGGTGATTTTAGAAAAAAGACCTAAACACTCAAAGCCTTTTAAAATGCCTAAAAGGTGTCCTGTTTGCCATTCAGAAGTCATAAAACCAGAAGGAGAAGTGGTTTTAAGATGCCCCAATCCCCTTTGCCCTGCTGTTATTCAAGAAGGATTAAAGCACTTCGTCTCCAGAAGGGCCATGAATATTGATAAACTGGGGAATAAACTCATCGAACAACTCTACCGCGCTGGCCTTGTGAAAACCTTTTCAGATATTTATAAACTCAAAAGAGATGAACTTTTAAAACTCGAACGTATGGGAGAAAAATCTGTTCACAATCTTCTTTCAAGTATTGAAAAAAGCAAAAAAACCACTTTAGCCCGATTTATTTATGCTCTTGGTATTCGATACGTGGGAGAACAAACAGCACAAATTCTGGCAAATCATTATGGCTCTATTCAAAATTTCTTAAAAGCCTCTTTTGAAGAGCTTGTTCAGATCAATGATATTGGTCCCAAAGTGGCCCAATCAATTGTAAAAGCTCTATCCAGCCCCCATGTTAAAAAAGAAATCAAGGAACTTCTAAAGTTAGGGGTCAATCCTCAAGGGCCTTCTCAAAGGCAAAACGTGTCCTCAAAACTTAAAGGCCTTTCCATTGTGATTACTGGAAAGTTGCCTCTAGAAAGAGAGACCATAAAAGAAATCATTGTAAACCACGGCGGAAAAAGTCCGAGTCAAGTAACAAAAAAAACAAACTTTGTTCTTGTTGGAGAAGATCCAGGATCCAAACTAAAAAAGGCTCAAG
>RFKI01000198.1 GCA_003694355.1 Bdellovibrio sp. | reverse complement strand
GTGCAATATGCGAGGAACACAAAATAAAACGACAGGTGGTTGAGGCGGCCGTAGTATTTTTGGTGGAGGGACTTAAGCTTTTGACACCGAAAGCTGCAATAGGGGCCCACTATTTCCCTATTTCAAAGGCCGAAAAGAATTGCAGAAATGTTTTAGAGAATGGAAATTCCAAATCCATAAAGACTGCCATAAAATTCCTGAAAAAGAATGGCATTATCATAGAGCATAAGGGAGGTGAGGCATTTTCCCTTAACCCTCAAAAATCTTCTTACAAATCAGAGGCTTTCAAGCGAGTAGTTGAAAAAATCCTTGCTAAGAAGAGGGACTCTTAACCTTCTTTATCACTATGCTATCCGTGCCCATGTCCATAACAACATAGCCCTTCTTTTTTATTTCTTCTCTCAACTTATCTGCCTTTTCCCAGTCCTTGCTCTCTCGTGCCTTGTTCCTTTTTTCAACAAGCTCTATTATCTCCTCTGGCACCCTTTCCTCTTCTCCAACAATTGCCAAAACCCTGTCAACTTTCATCATTGTCTTTTCAACAACAGAGGCATCTCCTCTTGTTAGCTCTCCTTTTTGGATGGCCTTGTTGACCTTGTTCATATAATTGAACATGGCCGCCTCTGCCTCACTTATGGCAAGGTCGTTGTCCATCGCTTCCTCAAACTCTCGCAGGAAATTAGCTGATAGCTCCTCAACCTCCTTGCTAGCTTGTCCTTCCCTTCCTCTCTTTTCCACATACCTTATCTTTGCCATAAACTCCACGATATTCTCCACAGTCTTTGTGGCAGCCTCAAGCCCTTCAAATGTGAAGTTGAGTTCTTGTCTGTAGTGTGTTGATAATAAGAGCCACCTAATTGCGCGAGGGTCGTAGCCCATATCAAGTATGTCCCTTAATGTGTAGAAATTACCTAAGCTCTTGCTCATCTTCTGCCCATTTATCAGCAAGTGCCCACTGTGCAGCCAATACCTTACAAAAGGAGCCCCATATACAGCCTCGCTTTGCGCTATCTCATTCTCGTGGTGTGGGAAGATGTTGTCAACTCCTCCAGTATGTATATCTATGTGCTGTCCTAAGCACTGCGTGCTCATCGCAGAGCACTCTATGTGCCAGCCCGGCCTTCCCTTACCTAGGGGCGTTTCCCAATATACATTGCCGTCCTTTTCATCCCAAGCCTTCCACAGCACAAAATCGCCAACCTCTTCTTTCTCATATTCATCCTGTTTTACCCTTGCTCCTTCCTTCAAGTTCTCTTTCTTAATCCCGGAGAGCTTCCCATAATCCTTGAATTTACTAACGGAGTAGTACCAAGAGCCATCCTTGCTCTTATATGCGTAGCCTTTTTCCGCAAGTTTTTCTATGAGCTCCACCATCTTATTAACATAATCAGTTGCTCTTGGCATTATGCTTGCCTTTTCTATGTTCAACGCCCTTATGTCCTCTACGAATGCCTTCTCGTACTTCTGAGTGAATTCCTTGAGGCTCTTGCCCTCCTTTTGTGAATCCCTTATTGTCTTGTCATCCACATCGGTTATGTTCATTACGTGGACAACATTGTATCCCTTGTATTCCAGATACCTCCTCAGCAAATCCTCAAAAACATACGTCCTGTAGTTCCCTATGTGAGGGTAGTTGTAGACTGTTGGCCCACAAGTGTAGAGCTTAACTGTGTTGTCTTCCAAGGGCTTAAACACCTCGAGCTTTTTTGTGAGTGTATTATAGAATTTCAGCACCATACCTCTCTCATATTCACAAACTATTTTAAATCCTCAAGGAGTAATATGTAGTGGACAGGCTAGGTTGGGGTTAGGGGTCCCTTTACCGCAAATCCCCTTTATGGCGGACCGAATGCCCGCGGAGTCCTATGCCTTTAGGAGAGGAGTGGGAGTAGGAGCATAGACCTTCTGCCCCCCATTGGACTGTGCGCGTGAAACGGGTCAGGCGGAAACGAGCAGCCCTAAGCGTGCACGTGTCTGTTTGGGGATACGCAGGAGCGAGCCACCGCTCCTTCCAACCGCCTAGGGGTCTTAGGGCGTAGCGGGAAGCCTGTCCGACCTTTTATCAAAAGGTCGACCAAAATTTCAGTTTCGCTATCGCGATCTTCAATTAGGTGCATTCCGGCAACCTTTAGAAAAGGTTCCTGAACTTTTATCAAAAGTTCAATCAAAATTCTTGTT
>RFKI01000197.1 GCA_003694355.1 Bdellovibrio sp. | reverse complement strand
CAAATGAATATTCAAGAATTTGCTACTTTAGTTGAATATGATATTCCTGTTATTATGATTAGTTCTTTAGGTAAGGGAGAGGCCAAAGAAGTTATAGAGGCTTTAGAATTAGGTGCTTTTGACTATATTCAAAAGCCAACTGTTCAGGATATGCATAATTTGAGGTCTGTTTTAAAAGAAAGTTTTTCTCATGCTATTGAATTTTATAAGAATTCTGAGCGACTTCAAAGAAACTCTAAGCTAGAAATGGATGCCCATCGTGAGGCAGAAATTGAATTTGACACACAAATTCCTATTTTTATTGGTTCTTCTACAGGGGGAACGGACGCACTAAAAAAATTATTTTCGACTTTCCCGAAGCGCATTCCTCCTGTTTTAGTGGTTCAGCATATTCCACCTCTCTTTTCCAAAGCTTTGGCTGAAAGGTTAAATGATCAATTTCCTTACTTAATAAAAGAGGCTATGTCTGGAGATCCTCTACAGGAAAATACTATTTTAATAGCTCCTGGAGGAAGGCATATGAAGGTTAAAGAGAGTCTAGAGAAAAAGATTGTGGTTTTAGATAATGGCCCAGAGGTTCATCGCCAAAAGCCTTCAGTCGACGTTTTATTTGAGTCAGCAGCAAAAGTTTGTTCTTCACAAGCAATTGGAGTGATTTTAACAGGAATGGGAAAGGATGGGGCGGCAGGACTTCTTAAAATGAGACAGGAAGGAGCTATTACAATAGGACAGGATGAAGAAAGTAGCGTAGTGTATGGAATGCCAAAGGCAGCGTTTGAAATAGGAGCTGTTGAGATTCAAAGTCCATTAGATCAGATCGCGATGGAGATTTCAAAGCAAACTCTTAGAAGAAAAAACCAACAAATGAAGAGAAAAGTTGGATAAAAACTAGGCAGCTTTTTCTTTTGAGTCTTTTTTTGTTTCTTGTGGAATCATTTTTTCAATTTGAGCAATAATTTCAGGATTGATACTGCCATTATTTTTGATTTCCTGAAGAGCTTCAGCCGGAGATAATTTCCGTTGGTTTTTGTGAACCCCTGTTAAAAAGGTGAACTGATCTGCAAAGGAAACAATTTGCGCCTCTTGAGAAATCATAGGGCCTTGGAGTCCTTTAGGAAATCCTGTGCCATCAAATTTTTCATGATGTTGAAGAATTCCTTTTTCAATATCTGGTGTGAGGATAACTTTTTTTTCTTTAAGGATTTGGATACTTTTTTGTGGGTGATTTAAGTACTCCTTCTTTTCTTCCTCGTTAAGAGAATTAATGTCTTTGTAGTCTTGTCCTTTAAGGCCAAGATCACTAAAAAAGGCAATAAGAGCCACAGTCTCAGGGGAAGGATGACCGATGGCAATAGCGAAGAGAGCTGAAAAGGCAGAAGCTGTGGCCATGTGGCTGTACCAGGTACCTGCATTCCCAACCAGTTTTAATAGTTCATTGTACCAATTATCTGTTTTTCCGTTTGAAATATAATTTGAAATAATGCTTTGACAATTTTTGATAAGTTCTTTTCCGGCGCTAAAATCTGATTTTTGCGATTTATCAAAAATATCTGTAATAATATTTCGGACAGATGAGGTGAGCTTTTCTCTTTTCTCAGTCTCACTCATGGCTTTGTCTTTAGATATATTTTTGAGTTTTGTTGCCACATGCTTGTAAAATTTGCTTTTATCTTTAGCATCAATATACAGATTACTGACTGCATGTTGCATAAGTTTATTGATTTTATCTTTTTCTATTTTTTGATGAGATTTAGTGTACTTGATATGCTTTCCGTTTAAGGGCAAATAAAGAAAGGTGTCGAATTCGAGTTCTTCATCTTCAGAAATATCAATAAGAGAAATGGGTTTAAAAATTTTTGAAGTTTTTCCTGATAGGACCAAGGCTTCTTCTACTTTTTCCTTGAGAACATCCCATTCCATAGGAATAATAAAAGCATCTGTAAACCCGTTCTTAAATAACTCCTCTTTATTAAAGTTCTCTGTATCATGAGTGATAAAATATTTGGGAGTTTGTGGGCACTGGCTATTTATGATCTGTGCAAATTCGAGAGAAAAGGAGTACCCTAAATGATCATCGCATATAAAGCAAGCCGAGGTCCCATCTTCATATTTATCAAAATTTTCTTCCAGCTCTTCTCCAGAAGAAATGGTTTCGAAGTAAGCCTCTTTAAAAAAAGACTGAACTTTTTTTTTGTTCTCTTCGTTCAAAGAAAGAACAATTGGCTTTTCTGCCATGAGATCTCCTCTACGCTGCAGCTAACCGTTTTTTGTAAACAGCCATAAGTTTTTCCTGTAAGGATTGGGCAGAAAAGGGTTTAACGATGTAATTGTCAACGCCTGCTTGGACAGCTTCTTGAACTTGGGACATTTCAGACTCAGCTGTTACAAGAACAAATGGAGTATTTTTGAAGTCAGAACTAGATCTTACCATTTTTAAAAAGTTAAGTCCTGTGCATTCTGGCATATTCCAGTCAGAGATAATAAGGCCAATGTCTTTTTCTTCATTGAGCTTGGCCCAGGCTATATTTCCATTTTCTGCTTCTATAAAATTGGAATACCCCATATTTTTTAAGGCCTTCATTACAATTTTTCTCATGGTTTTCATGTCATCAACAATCAGTATTTTTGTTTCTGGTGGGAACATGTTTAAACTCCTTTTTAAGTTAAATCTTCATATCTTCTTTTCGGAATAGATCGTTCTTTATTTAAGTGTCTTCTATAAAAATTTCTATGTGGAAAGGGCCTGCAGAGCTTTGAAAGGGAAGAATGAGAACAGGAGCTTTCGTTTTAAAGTCTAAGCTTAGGTTGTCTCCAGATAAAACAGTTGGGATAGCTTTTTCCATATGAATTTTGTTTTGGTCCACGTGAATTCTTTTGGCATATCCATAAATGATATTAAGCAACTCCGCGGCTGCATCTTTAACTTCATTGTCTAATTCTGAGATTTCTTCTCCTAACATGGAATTATAGATATTTAAAAAAGTTTTCTTGGGAAAGCACAGAGCAATACTGCCTTTAAAGTGCTTGGACTCAATGCTGATAAGTCCTGCAACGGAAATATTCTCCACTAAAGGTCCTTTTTTGACAAAAGGCTTTTGGGGAGAGACAGAAACTTGAGCCTGTGTTTTTAAAGTTTCACAAGCTCCTTCAATAAAGGGGTTAATAAACTGGACGTCCAGTTTGACTTTCTTCTTAGGAGTTTTAAGAAGTCCTGCTTTTTTAAGCCCGTCCTCTGTGCTTTCAACAGGACTAAAGACATTGTTGAGCCCTTTTTCTCGTATAAGGTCTATAAGGCTTTTAGAGAGGTTTAAAGAGAAGAGGTGCTTGTCATTTTTAGTCAATAGTCTTTGAAACTGTGTTATTAGTACAATGGCATCTTGAGTGATATTTAAGACTTTTTTGAAGTCAAAGAAGAAGACATCTACAGGTTTAAGAAGCCAATTTTGCATGTTATTTCTCATTTTCTCTGCCGTCTCTTTGTCGAGAAGGGAAGGAAACTGAATGACAATGAATTTTTCTTCTTCTTGAAGGTTAAAAGCTTCTGAGGATGACATGCTTGAGGTTTCGGCTTTTTTCTAGAAAACTTAATGGAAATTTAAATTCTTTGAAGCGTTTTAGTTTCAAAAAGATTTTAGTTTTAGAAAGAAAAGATATGATTAAAAATATGATAGGTTATTAAGGGAGAAGAAAGAGCGAAGCAGAGCGTAAAAATATATGGAAAAAAGTGATCAAAAAGCCATAAACACCTAAAGAATTTGTACTGATATGCCGACGATTCCTTTGATTTAAAGGAGGAATAGAATGAGTGCGGCATCCAAGAAAAATTCTATTGAAATTGTAGATAGTAAAACCACAAATAAAAATCCAGAGCTATTATCTGTTAATACTTTAGATGAGCAGATTCAGGATATAAAGT
>RFKI01000196.1 GCA_003694355.1 Bdellovibrio sp. | reverse complement strand
GTGCTTTTTCTAAGTCTTGAGGAGAGAGGCTGCTGTTAGCATATATGTTGAGCATTGTAGCATATGATACTTCATTTGCTATGCCTTTTTGCTTTGCTTCTTCAAAGAGTTTTTGTGCTTTTTCTAAGTCTTGAGGAGAGAGATTGTGTCTCTTAGCATATATGTTGAGAACTGTATTGTAAGTTACATCATCTGCTATGCCTTTTTGCTTTGCTTCTTCAAAAAGGGCTTTTGCCTCCCTGAACTTATAGGGCCCATAAATTTTTATGAGCTGGCTAACTAAGAAAGGGTTGGTTGGCCAATGCTCCCTTCCTTCCCGCAAAAGACTTGCTGCTTTCTCAAACTCCCCCTGTCTAATCAATTTCTTTGCTGCAATACTATAATCTTTTGCAGTTTTTAGTTTCTCGTATAGCGGCTCATATTGAGAAAATCCTCCATTCTGCCTAAACCTTCTGTTCTTATTGCGCTGTTTAAAAGACATAAGAGTACATTAAATAAAACAATTTATAAATAATGTCTCGCTTATTTTAATACACAAATTACAGTAAGGAAGACATTACAGAATGCATTACTCTCCTCCACTCAACGCTCTCACAGCAACATCAGTAAGGACACATAGAGAATCAACCAGAGGAACATCTATGCTTCTCTTGTTGAGGATAGCCTTCAAGTCTGTGCAACCCAATATTACTGCCTCAACCCCCTCATCAACCAACTCAGAGACTGCACTTAATACTGCCTCTTGCTGCTCTTCCTTCAGGCCATTTTGCAAGAAAGAATGGATAGCAGAAGAGAGCCGTTTATTAGATTCTTCTGAAGGGTTAACTATGCTTATGCCCAACTTTTCAGCCCTCTCACTATAAAGGCCGCTTTCTATTGTCTTTTTAGTAGCCAACAAACCCAGCTTGTTGTAATTATGAGATTTGGCAAATTCTAGCGTTTCACTTATCATATCGATGATAGGCACTCTGCTCCTCTCTCATCTCTTCTATAAACATATGGGCAGTGTTGCATGGCAGCGCAATAACATCTGAAGAAATGCTAAGTATGTCAACAGCATGTAGCAAATAAGGGAGTAATAGAGCCTCCTCTTTGCTATCTCTAATAATATTGTCCTCCACTTTCTTATCCAAGGGCACATTGTAGAGCAGAATAGAAGGATAGCTAGGCACTTTTTCTCTATATCTCCTAACAACATCAAGGTAAAAGTTGGCAGAAGTCTCAGGCCCTAAGCCACCAACTATGCCAAGCGTCTTCATAAAAATACTACTCCCCCACTATGTTTATGTGGACCTTCTTGCTTATATCAAAAGACAGCGGCAAATCAAGGGAAACCTCCACATAGTAAATTCTCCTTGGCACAACGCCAAATGTCTCAAGAGCTCCCTTGAGCATCCCGACAGGAGAGTTCTCGTCTACCTTGAGGCCGCCTATGTTTGGAACAGTTAATTCAAACTCATAGTTAGAAGTGCTATACTCCTGCTTTCCTCCTAATATCACCTCTCCTATAATATCTTTCCTCGTATAGGACTTGTCTCCCCTCCTTTCCTTAACCTCCTGTATGAGCCTAACCCTTAGCTCTCTCGCTTCTTTTGGCTTGTTGAGGACAAGATTTACCTTCCCGTGTATCTTCTCCCCTGGCTTGTAAGAATCCTTATCCAACATTACCTCAACTCTTCCTTCACCTATTCCAAATACCATGAGAAAGAATATGAAACTAAAGTTTAAATGGTTTTCCTCTGCAGAGGCACTCTATTTAATATGACTCTTTCTATATAATCTTATGAAGCTCTTAATTACTGGGAAGCCGGGAAGCGGCAAGACAACGCTGCTAAAGCAAATGCTATCAAGCTACAAAAGGCCAAAAAGAGGATTTTTAACTGAGGAGATAAGGGAAAACAGCAGTAGAGTCGGATTCAAGATAATTACAGACAAGGGCAAAGAGGCTCTGCTCGCAAGCAAAAAGCTCCCTTCCGAAAGGAAGCACGGTAGCTATTACGTGCATATAGCGGAATTTGAAGAACTAATAACATCGCTTTTTGATTTCACAGAAAACGACCTTCTTTACATAGATGAGATTGGACCTATGGAATTATTCTCAGAGAAGTTCAAGGAGTTAGTTAAGCTTTATATGGAAGCAGAGAACGATTTTATAGGGACAATAAAATTAGATAGCGATGATCAATTCATTAAGAGGATTAAAGGAAATGCAGCTATTACAATAGTAGAAATCAAAAGATAATTTTATTGATT
>RFKI01000195.1 GCA_003694355.1 Bdellovibrio sp. | reverse complement strand
CTCCTGTAGCAGCCAGTGCAACTCCAGTTACAGTGACATTAAGTGTGACAGATGCCTTGAGTTCAACAGCCACAGCCACAGTGAGTGTCACAGTGAATGCCGTGGCTCAGTTATTTTTTAAAACGGGAACCTCTTCTTTAAAGGTGGGAGGAAATTCCACAACCATTGACATTGTTTTAGAGGGAGAGATTGGCAAGGACGTCAATATAACATATCATGTCGTAACAAGCGGTCTCTTTCCGACAACCGCATCACATTATACTCTGTCTCCAGGAGAAGGGGATTCCATTACCTTTTCCACCACTGATCCAGTGGACGCTCTTGGAAGAAGGGTTAAATCCATTACAGTGACTTCAGGAGGCCGAAGAGATAGAGGGAAACAGTTGGTTTTGGCTTTGGATAACCCCAGTTCCCCTTTTGTGCAGCTTCAAAGCCTCTTGGGTTCCCGTCATGTTGTGTATTTTACTAATTAAAAAGGCACCTAAAAGAAATTCAACATTCTAAAAGCTTTTTTCTAGTCAGCTTCTCATTTTATTTTATACAATAACCTTGTGAAATCAAATAAGAAATTATGGTTGGTTAAAGACAAAAATGTGATTTTAGGGCCTTTTGCTACAGAAGAGCTCACAGAAGCTCTTAAAAAGGGCGAGGTGTCTCAGCAAGCTCAGGTTAAGGAACCAGGAGGGTACTGGCTGCCTGTGGGCTCTAAAAAGGAATTTTCACATATTGCTACAGACAGTGGCCAATCTCAGTATAGCCCTGAGCGTTTGGAAGTTTTAAAGCAAAAGGCCGCCTTAAAAAATAAAGGTTATAAGAAAAAAGATCTTCCTTCTCCAAAGACCTCTTTAAAACCTCTTTTGATGATTGCCCTAGTGGTTTTAATTGGAGGTGGAGGGCTTTTTTTAAAGATAGGGTTTTTCGGAAAGTTTAAAAATCAAGAAGCCATTCATAAAGCTCATGCTTTCTTGCGACAAAAAAAGTTGAAAAAGGCTCTGGAAGTCTATAGCGCTATAAAGGACAAGAAAGATTTAAAGCCTCAAGAGGTTTCATTGTGGCTATTGTTGTCTTTAAAAGTCCATCAAAGTCCAAAAGTTGCTAAAAAAATTTTAAATACATTTCCTGATTCTTTTCTTAGGAAAGATGCGAGATTTTCTTTGCTTCAAGGCCTTGTTGCTTTTTATGAGAAAAAATATAAAAAAGCTCAAGAGTGGTTTAAGCAGTTTCAGTCTTCTGCTCCCACTCTTGCGCTTTTAAATCAAGCCCGTATGGCTTATTATCGAGGGGCTTATCATGAATCTAAAAATATTTTACAAGATTTAAGATTTTCTGGTGGTGATAAAGATGTGAGAGTGATTTTGGATTTAACAGGAGCTCTTATCAAACTTTTTAAAACCACTCAGAAAGATAAATACTTAAATCAGGCTTATCGTCTTTTGAAGGGTTTTTTGGCAGCAAGCTCTTACTCGCCTAAGGCGTACTTAGCCCTTTCTTATGTACAAGCTTTACGTGGACAACCGGTGTCTTTTCGTCATTTACATAAATGGGTGGAACTTTCAGAGCTTGTTTACTGGGATGATGAAAATTTATACCTCTTGCCTGACTTTGTGAATAAGAAAATATTCTTCAACTGGGGAGAGTATGTGGTTGAACAAGTTCAGGATATAGGGGAGAAAAATATATTAGCCGCCCAACTGAAGTTTTTAGATCATCAATGGGATGAGGGCGAGGCGCATTTGGAGATGGCTTTATATAAAAATGCACAGGACCCTTTGTTTTTAGCGGTTCAAAATGCTTTTTTTCTAAAAACGCATCAGGAAGATAAACTCAAAGAGGGTCTTTCCAAGTTGAAGGACTCACGTCTTTTGATCCATCAGGTGACGCAGGCCGAGTATTGTGAATATCTTAAAAAATGGAAGTGTGCTGCAAACTTTTGGAGGTCTTTTATTCAAAAAGGGGTTAAAACTTCAAAAGCTTATGAAAAAGCCAGCTGGAATTATTGGCAGGTAAAAGATAAAGAGAATGCTTTGCTGTATTATAAACTTGGCAAAACCTCTTTTGAAGGTGAGGCTTTTTTCCTCGTGCCTTTGAAGTAGGCTTTATTTTAAGTGGGCAAAGTGAGCGAGTTGTTCTTTTTTAAGAATGTTAATGTGACGCCCTTTTTGTTGAATCAATCCTTCTTTTTCAAATTTGGAAAGAGTTCGAATAACCGTTTCTGGAGTGGTGCCTGAAAAATGGGCTATTTCAGCGCGAGTCCAAAGATGTTCAGGAAATTGGTCTTTTAAATAGAGCATGGTTTCTGCAATGCGTTCAGCTGCTTGTTTTTCTTTACTACTAGCCAGGCGAATTTCAGCTAAACGGAGTTCAGTGGCTAGTTTTTTTAACATAACAATCATGAATTCATGATTGGTTTCTAAAAGCTTGAGAGCCATTTGTGGGGGAATCCATCCAATTTCAGCTGGTTCAAGTACTTTCGCGCTGGCATGATGCGCTTCCTGAGCAATGAGAGTGCGATGTCCCAAGCAGGAACCTTTTCCAAAAACACGAAAAAGAAACTCATTTCCTTCTTCACTCGAATAATAAAGGCCCACAAGTCCTTTGTGAACAAGGAAGAGCCCTTTGGGAGAGTCTCCCATGTGGTATAAGTACTCACCTTTTTTATAGGTTTTTTTTTGAGACAGTTCCTGAAGGTGACAGCTTAGGTTTTTAGGGAGTTGAGGCCAAAAAGAAACAGGATAAAAAGACATAGGTAATGATTTAAGGTTCTTTTTAGGGAAGTCAATGGGCCTTTATGTTTTTGCATTGCAAAAACATGATCGGCAT
>RFKI01000194.1 GCA_003694355.1 Bdellovibrio sp. | reverse complement strand
ATAATATACTTAATATGTAAGTATTATGAGAATATAGGAGAAATTAATCATGTATATTCATCCTAAAATTCTAAGATCTAAAAACTCTAAGAAACAGCGTTACCCTTCTTTCTTTTCCTCTCCTTCACCTTCAGCAGATTCTCCGCTTTCTTCCCCTTCTTTTGCTTCTTCTTTGCTTTGGCCTTCTTCTCCCTCTTTCTTTTCTCCTTCACCTGATTCTTCCTTCTTTTCCTCTTTTTTCTCCTCCCCACCATACTTTTCAAGAAATTTGGTCAGGTCAAGCCCTTTTACAAGGTCGGGATTATCTGCCAAAAACTTTTCAAATGCTCCAGAGAGGACTTCAGCCTTGTATATGCGCCTGTCAAAAGCGCCTTTCAACTCTGCTTTCAGCTGCTCAAACTTCTCATCCAGCTGCTTGTACGACTTTTCAATATCATCAAGAACTTTCTTCCTGTGCTTGTCATCCTTCTCGAACTTGTTCAGCTTCTTCTCTATTTCCTCCTTTTTCATGAACGTTGCGACTTTTGCATCTATCTTGTCTATTTTCTGCTGCTGCTCGGCAAGATCTGCCTTCATCGTGTCCAGCCTGTCAGAGAACTGGTTGAACGCGTTAAAGCTTTTCTGCGCCTCAGCATAAATATTCTCAACGCGGTCAGCATGCCTTTCAACCATAGCTGTTACGCGCTTCATTGCCATTATCTCATCCTTTACTTCCTCACTCATCTTAACAACCTGCTCAACTCCCTTAAAGACTGAAAGCTCATTCCTCAGCTTCTTGAGTTGGTCCATAACATTTTTAACCATTTCCTCGTGCGACTCAATCAAGCTTCTTACACCCTCAATTTTGCCGTCCTGCTTCTGAACCTCAATCATCAATTTGTCAGGATGAACGCTTTCAACAAGGTCTGCTGCCTTTGTTGCTTTCACCTCTAATTTTCCCATAGCCCTGTTGCTGTCCATAACTTGGCCCCTTATTTCTCCTATCTGCTCGTTGACAGTGGAAAACCTTTCAGCAGTTGACTTGTTTATTTCCTTGAACGCGTCTAATGTGGCGTTTATCTTTGTTAATTCTATTTTTATCTGCTCGACTTGCGTTGCTAAGTTAGCGTTAGGGTCTATAGCAGGAGCTTTCTCTTTTGCTTCTTCTCCTTCCTCTTCACCAGCTTCTTCTTCCTCTTTTTTTTCTTCCTTCTTTTTTTTGCCGAAGCCAAATAACCCCATTCGTACCACTCATTATTTTAATCTTGAAGCAACAAGTTCTTTGCAATAATCAACATTAGTTGTTTTACCCTCACATATAGTGTCATCGCCGAGCATTATAGCTATTTCCTGAAAGCAGAAGTTTTTAATCCAGTTGAACTCAATTGTTCTGCAAAGGCTGTAATCTTTTGTTACTTTTGCAACGCATTTCTTTACCCATGCAGGTCTCTCATTATAAACAGATTCCTCTATCATCTGGTCGCATATCTCCTTGTTTTTTGCCCTTAATGCTATTTCCTCTATGCAGTGATTCGGGAATTCCAGGTTTTGCTTGCACATATCATAATTTAAACTAAGAGCAGCGACCTCTATAACGCAAGATTCTCTCACGTCATTGTCCTCAATAAACAAGCATATGCCTACATTTCTGTTCTGTATTGCTACAGCTTTTTGGCATTCCCACACATTCTCTTGAAGCAGCAACTTATTGCAAACACCCAAGTCATTCTGCTCTTTTGCGACGCCTATTTTGCAATTGTCATCGCTGCCGCATTCTCTTAATAAATCTTCAGTGCTTGCAACGCAGTCAACGCTGCATTCAGAATAATTCTCTTCGCTTTCGCAAATATTGTTTCCGCAGCACGGAAAAAAAGGCTCGTTCACGCAGCTCATGTTGAAAAAATCATAATAATCATTAGTGCAAGTGTAATTATCATCACAAGAAGGGCAGTCTGTTGAGTTTGGAAACTCTCCTGGCTCGCATATTCCATTTCCGTCACAGTTTATTATTGGTATGAAGGAGCAGTTTGAAAGGTTAAAGTCAAAGTCGTCAATAGTACACTCATTCTCATCTTTGCATTCCGGGCAGTCTGTTGAGTTTGGAAACTCTCCTGGCTCGCATATTCCATTCCCTTCACAGGGGACTTTT
>RFKI01000193.1 GCA_003694355.1 Bdellovibrio sp. | reverse complement strand
GGCTTGTGAAGATCCTTTTCAGGAAATAACTAAGTTTCAATTGTTGAAAGCTGTGAGTCCTGGCGATGCTTTTGTAATTAATGTGAGTCGTGTTGAAAAGCGGCGTGTGTTTTCAGTAGAAGGTTTTGAAATTTTATTTGTTAAAAAAAAGGATGAGAAGGGGGTTGTGTGGGAAGTTCTTTTTCCTGCAAGGAAGGCTAAAGAAGGCCAGGCTTTTCAGTTGCCCGGAGGAGTGAAGGCCATTTTATTACGTAAAGGGATGCCACAAGTTATGGAGGTCTCCAAGCCTTTGAGCCCTCAGTACTTTGATCGGCATGGAGAAATGGCTTTACCTCCTTATATTCAAAAGCAGCGAAGTCAGCGCCATACCTGTCGGGAAGACAGTCAGTGGTATCAGACGGCATGGGGACGTGAGTGGGGGAGTTGTGCCAGCCCCACTGCAAGCTTACATTTTCAGAAAGAAGATTTGGAATAAAAAAAAAAAAAAGGTGTTCATGTGCTGGAAGTGGTTTTACATGTGGGGCTTGGAACCTTTTTGCCGGTTCGGACACCTGATTTGAATCAACATAAGATGCATGAGGAAGAAGTTTATATTTCCTCAAAAACATTAGAGGTTTTAGAGCGAGTCAAAAAAGAAGGGGGAGCTATTTGGACTTTGGGCACCACTGTTATGAGAGCTTTGGAATCATGGAAGAAAGGCTTTTTTCAGGAAACAGAACGGGGCGTTTCTGGATGGACTGACTTATTTATCACGCCAGGGTTTGAGTTTCAGGTGGGGGATTATTTGTTAACCAACTTCCATCAACCGCGATCCACCTTATTGGCTCTGGTTATGGCTTTTGCTGGAAAAGATAAAGTTAAAAGAGCTTACCAGTGGGCGATTCAAAAAGAATTTCGCCTTTTTAGTTATGGAGATCTTAGCGTGTGGAAAAGATAGGGCAGTTTTTGATTCAAAAGCAGGATGGTCAAGCTCGAGCGGCCATTTTGAAAACAGCCAGGGGGACTATTAATACCCCTGTATTTATGCCTGTTGGAACCAAAGCCACAGTTAAAGCCATGCTTCCGGAAGAGTTAGAGCAAATGGGGGCTCAAATTATTTTGGGGAATACTTACCATTTGCATTTGCGGCCGGGTGAGAAGGTGATTCAAAAATTAGGGGGGCTTCACCGCTTTATGAATTGGTCTAAACCCATTTTAACAGATAGTGGTGGTTTTCAGGTGTTTTCCCTGTCTTCGCTAAGAAAACTTTCGGAAGAGGGAGTGGAGTTTCAGTCCCATATTGATGGTGCTAAAGTGTTTATCAGCCCTGAAAAAAGCATGGAAATTCAGATGGACTTAGGGGCGGATATCATTATGGCTTTTGATGAATGCTTGCCCTATCCGTCATCGCGGGAACAGACTAAAGAGTCCATGGACTTGACGTATCGGTGGCTAAAGCGGTGTAAAAAGGCCATGCAAAAAGAAGACAGTCTCCTTTTTGGGATTGTACAGGGGGGATTGGAGCTTGATTTAAGAAAAGAAAGTCTTGAACAAATCACATCCGAGGATTTGCCAGGGTATGCTCTAGGGGGGTTAAGTGTTGGGGAACCCATTGAGTTAATGCATGAGTTAGTTTACGAAGTGGCTCCTTTAATGCCTTTTCAAAAACCTCGTTATTTGATGGGAGTGGGAACTCCCATTGATCTTTTAAAGGCCATAGATGCGGGCATGGACATGTTTGACTGTGTGATGCCTACAAGGGTCGCGCGCAATGGCACACTTTATACCTGGCAAGGAAAGGTGCACATTAAACGTTCTGAATACAAAGAGGACCCTCAGCCGCTCGATCCAGAGTGTTCCTGTTATACTTGTCAAAATTATAGCCGTGCTTATTTGCGCCATTTGATGATGAATAAAGAGATTCTTTCTGCGCGTTTAAATACCATCCACAACTTAAGTTTTTATCTGGATTTAATGAAACGAGCGCGGGAAGCCATTTTGAATGGCCAATGGCGATCCTTTTTCACTCATTGCATGACGCGCTTCTCCAATTAAATGTTTTACTTTTATTATTAAGAAGTCAGTCATTGATTGATTTTTCTTCTTTCTCGTCATTATTTAAAAGCTTTACTTTGGAGGTTTTCATGCGTTTTATATTTGCCTTTTCGTTTCTTTTGGGAACGCCATTGCTTTTATGGGCCCAAGAGGCTCCTCGAAAGCCAACGATTTTTGAAAGCCTTATGCCTTTTGTATTTATTATTATTATTTTTTATTTTTTACTAATACGTCCTCAGCAACGACGGGCTCGTCAGCACTCAGAGTTTTTGCAGAAACTAAAAAGAGGGGATAGTGTTTTGACATCGAGTGGAATTTTAGGAACTATTGAAGGCATTACGGATAAATTTGTAACATTGGAAATAGCAGATGGAGTGCGTATTCGTATTTTAAAATCTCAAATCGCATCATTGGCTAATCAAAACGAGGATCAGAAAAAATGATTATAGAAAGTTTAAAAGCTCGATGGGCCGTCATTATCATTGTATTGGTGGTCGCTATTTTATGGAACGTTCCGAACTTTATGAATGTAGATCCTGAAAAGTGGTTTACCAAAGATAAGCTTCGATACGGATTAGATATTCAAGGCGGACTGCATTTGGTGATGGGTGTGGATGTTGAAGGTGTTGTTAGAGAAAAAATTGCTAGAGAAGTTAAAAACATCAAAGAGGAGTTAAAGAAGAAAAACATTGCTTTCCAGTCTGTGGAAGTGTCCTCCAAAGACCCCACGCAAATTCACATTATGGAGTCTTCGGCAGATAGTGCTAAAACGATAAAAGAATTCATTGAAAAAAACTATGCAGGAGTTTTGCAGGTTTTGGAGCAGGAAGGGAATGCTCTTGATGTTCGGTATTATGACTCCAGAATTCGTCAGT
>RFKI01000192.1 GCA_003694355.1 Bdellovibrio sp. | reverse complement strand
TTTTTCTCCTTTTCCAAGTTTTGCAAAAGTTTTTCAAAAGTTTCGTTCTGATAGGAAAACATGCCACTCCAGTCCTGCTGTGGCCACTGTTCGGGATGGTCTTCCAATAAATTGCTCAAACGCAAAATCCTTCCTGGTTTTTCATAAACATAAAATCGAGATGGTCCCAAATCTTTCGAAGAGTAATGATACTCTTGAGGATAATCTACCAAGTGAGGCTGCGAGTAAGGCATTCTTTCTTCCAGAAGCTGTTTGATTTCTTCTGCCATATTTTCCAGATAGTCTTTTTCAAAACGATACTGTGAAGGCAGACGAACCCACACATCCACACTTTCATTTTGGGCTGTCTGCTGCAAGATCAATAAGTTAGAATGGAACCAGGGTAAGTAAATATCTTCTATAAGAATAAAGTGCAAAGGCATATAAGACATAAAAGACTCATAGCCTTTCAGAGTAAATCGATAACGAACCCATGAAAAAAGAGGGTTTGCAACGGACTTAAATAATTTTTGAGTGACCTGTGAACTAAGAAATTCTGTTTCCAGGGAAGTGAGCATCCAAACATACTGTTGAGCTCTCAAAAGCTCATCTCTCCCCGCCTGCACCTCAACGCCCTCACAAAGCTTTCCCCTTAAAGATATGTCTTTAATCTGTGCATCATAAAAAACAGAAACCCCCAAGTCCTTTAACCACTCCAATGATTTTCGTCTACCCGCTCGAGAAGGTCTTCTGACATAAAGAGGGGAGAAAAAAGAAAGGGGCTCAGAAAAATAATTCATAATGGGAGCCGCTAAGCTTTGAGCCAACTCCACAATCCACCATTTTTGAAATTCTTTTTCGTCCCTATGAAAGGTGGTGGCTTCTTCTCCCTTTTGAAGAACCTTTTTTATCCCCCCTGTAATTCCATATTTTTCCAACAAATATGGAGATAAAATAGAACGAAAATCCAATGGGCCATCTGGAAGCAAAAGGCTCCAACCTTCAGGCACTTCTTCAAAATAATCATCTTCACTCATTCGATGTTTTTGAGAATCTATTAAATGAGACGCTTCACTATACCCAAAGGGGCCTTCCCAATCTTCAGGAGTCCAACGCCCCAATCTCTCAGAAACATCCACCAGACCCACTTTGTAGCCTTTCTGGCATAATTCCATCGCTAGCCAGTTGCCTCTTCCAAAAGCAGACACCAATAAAACATCGAAGCCCTGATTCATACAAACTCCCAGGAAGGAGACGAGTCATTTTCAGCCTCCACCACTTCTCCCACTTGCAAAAGATGATATCCTTCTTCTTGCATAAAAATTTGGATCTCTTGCGCCTTCTTTTTTTGCACGACAACCACCATTCCCAAACCACAATTTAAGATCCTGCAGATTTCTTCCCTAGAAAGCCCAGATCGCTTTTGCGCCTCCACAAAGCAAGAAGGCCACGTCCAATCCCATAGGGAGGCCTTCACTCCATGAGGCAGAACACGAAGGATATTGTCAAGCCCTCCCCCGGTAATATGAGCCAAGGCTTTCACTTCTTTATTAAAGGCTTTTAATAATTTTTTAACGGGTTTTACATATAAAGCTGTGGGTTTTAACAAAGTCTCTTTCCACTCTTCCATATCTCTTTCAAAAAGCTTTCTTAGCAAAGAAAATCCATTGCTATGAAAACCCACACTGGGAAAAGCAAGTATTTGATCTCCCGCCTCAACCCGATGAGGGCCTTTAATATGAGGCTCATCGACAATACCCACAGCAAAACCCGCACAATCAAAATCACCAGACACATATATTCCTGGCATTTCTGCCGTTTCCCCTCCAATCAAATCACACTCAGCTTCTTCACAAGCACTCAAAACCCCTGTTAAAAACTCTTTGGCCGTTTCCAGCTCTAACTTCCCTGTGGCATAGTAATCCAGAAAATAAAGCGGAGTGGCTCCTGTACACAGCAAATCATTGACACACATAGCCACAACATCTTGGGCCACAGCAGCATACCCCCTCCATTCCACGGCCAATTTTAATTTGGTCCCCACTCCATCTGTTGCTGACACCAAACAGGGGCTTTTCATTTGAGGAAAATGGCACCGAAAAAGAGAGGCAAAACCGCCAACGCCGCTCACAAGATGGTCTGGAAAAAAGAGTTTTCGAGGTTGACACTTAAGCCATTGAACCAAGGCTTCTCCAGCCTTAATATCAACGCCCGCTTCTTTATAATCCACGTTTGATTCCTACGTACGATGAATGATTCGATGGTAGGTTAAGCGATTTTATTTTTTTTTTTTTTTTTTTGGGCTTGGCCTCTATAAGTTGACCCCCAGCGCAGCCTTAGCGCTCACAAAGTCCCCCTCTGGAGTAAAACCCGTAGGTTCGTTATTATCAGGACGGATTTCCGTATTTTCATCGGCAAAGGTAACCAGCTGATAAGTGACCTGTAAACCAAAAAACATCTTTTTTCTTAGAAGAGGCAGTTCAATGCCAGCTCCTAACTCAAAACCGGTCGTCCCATCTTCTGCAGGGCCAAAGGAAGAAAAGCTATCCAGAAAAAACTTTCTGGAAGCCCGCACAACACCACCAATTAAATAAGGGTTAAAAACAGCAAGCCCTTGAGTGATATTCTGAGTGTTAAAGTAATACTTTAAGCTCAACGAAACCGTCGAAATGGTTGCCACTCCCGTGTAAGTGGTTTTGGTTTGTGTAGTTGTAATCTGAATATTATGAGAACTGCCACTTTCAAAAGACACTTGAACAGCAAATCGCAAATCAAAAAAATAAGAGAAAAAGCCTCCAAAGGTCATGGAATCACTATAGGCTTCTCTCATTTTAGAAGTCAGAATGCGGGACCCTCCTGTCAAACCAAAAGTCACAAACCGGCCATTTCTTAAAAAATAAACGTCGGCTTCTTCATCTGGAGAATCATCAAAATCACTATAGTCCGCAAAAGGGTCATAGGGGTCCTCAGCTTGAGCCAATAAAACAGGTTTTGCCAGAACACTGGCACAAAAAAATATCAGACATAAAAAGGAGCTAACTGTTTTCAAAATAAACCGCCCTTGTTCAGATTCCATTCTATAGAAAAGGCCTTAAGGAGAAAACCCGTTTTCTCTGGTTTCCTCCCAGAAAACCTTCATTGGTCCTGAACTTGACTCTTGTCCCATAAAATTTTACCCTATTTCAATAAAAATAATTCGAGGGGGGAATAAATGAAATATCTATTGATTGCATTCATATATCTTTTTAGCCTTCATTCAGGAGCTAACGAAAAAAGTAAAGACACCCTTTACTATATGAAAATTAAAGCAAAAAACAAATTTGAGCGAACAGATGTTGCTAACACTGGCGTGGCCATAGAAAAAGTGGAAGATAACTTTGTCTATGCCATTGGCCTTAAAAAAGAAGCACAGAAATTAAAAAAAATGGGACGCCTTGTTAGCATTTCCCCTCTTTCCAAGTCCACGCATCTTTTGGATTTTCCACCCCAAGACTCCCAGTTTCATAACTACGCAGAACTCCTGGAAGCCCTTAATGACATCCAAAAAATGGCTCCTCAAATTGTTTCTCTGGGAGAACTCGGCAAATCCCTTGAAGGACGCAGCATCCCTCTGGTCACGCTTTCAGAAGGAAGTGCTGAAGGAAAAGCCGGGATCTTCTTTATGGGAGCCCACCATGCCAGAGAGCACTTATCGGTGGAAACACCCCTTCTCATCTTAAAAGAACTTGTCCAGCGCTACCTTAATGGAGACCAACACATTAAAAAACTTATTCAGAATCGTGTGATCTATATAGCTCCCATGGTGAACCCTGACGGTGCTGAATATGATATTGCTTCTGGGTCCTATAGAATGTGGCGAAAAAACCGTCGTCCCAATGACGATGGCAGCTATGGTGTGGATCTAAACAGAAACTATGACCACATGTGGGGAGGTGTGGGTTCTAGTGATGATCCTCGCAGTCAAGTTTATCATGGGAAAGCCCCTTTTAGCGAACCTGAGACTCAAGCCATTCGCGATTTTGTCACAAGCCATGACAATATCACCACGATCCTAACTTATCATAGCTTTTCTGAACTTATTCTCTATCCCTGGGGCTACACCTATGACCCTATTTCCAATCAAAAAGATCGACAAGTTTTTGAAACCATGGCTCAAACCATGTCTCAATGGAATCATTATAAACCTCAAAAAAGCTCAGACCTCTATCGAACTACTGGAGAAACCTGTGATTGGGCTTATGCCAAGTTTGGCATCTTTTGCTTCACCTTTGAGTTAGATCCTGACAGCATCTGGAAAGGTGGTTTTTATCCTGGACAAAAATTTATCGATATTGTTTTCAAAAAGAATTTTCAACCCGCACTCTATTTAATTGAATACGCGAACAATCCTTATAGAGTGCTTGAGCCTTCTCACTTGAAATATGGGCTTTCAACGCCCCTTATTCAATAGAATAATAAATAACAATCCCCAGAAAGAGGCATTAGCTTCTTTCTGGGGTTTCCTTAGTCACCACTTTCCACATCCATCCCAAAATTAATAACAGAGCTAAAATTCCAGGCCAAGCGCCCAAAGGTTTATCCACTAAAGACAACACATCTGAACGCCCAGAAAGTGCAACAGGGATGGCAATTAAAATCCCAACCAGAGCCTCTCCAGTAATCAGTCCAGAAGCAAAAAGAAGACCTGGACCGCCCTCCCCTTCCTTTTGAGCTTTAGCTTTGTTTAGCAACCAAGCCAGAAGACCACCTATAAAAATGGTCGCATCTAACTCAAAAGGCAAATAAAGCCCCACAGCCACAGCCAAAACAGGAGCTCTAAAATGGGAACCTTTTTTCTCAAGATACAAGTCCCACAAAATCACAAGAACCCCAAAAACAGCTCCAATAAAGATCATCGTCCATGGAAGAGAGCCGCCAAAAACCCCTTCGGCCACACTTTGCATAAGGCTGGCTTGAGGGGCCGACAGAGCATGAGGATGTTCAACTGTTTTAGCTCCAAACCCATAAGCTGTGTTTAATAAGTTAAGAACAGGAGCCACAACCAAAGCTGCAGCCACGACCCCTATAATTTGCATGACCTGTTGACGCCAAGGAGTTGCCCCTAAAACATGGCCCGATTTTAAGTCCTGCATATTATCTCCAGCAATTGCTGCCGCACAACAGACAACAGCTCCAATTAAAATAGCTCCAGCAGCACCCTGAACTGAGCCCCGTCCTAGCAAAACTAATAGCAAAAGAGAAACGGTTAAAATGGTTGCTATGGTCACACCTGAAATGGGGTTATTAGAACTGCCCACAAGACCTGCCATGTAGCCAGCTACAGCAGAAAACAAAAAGCCTCCCAAGATCATCATAAAAGTCATAAAAAGAACAACTTCTACACTGTGGATTTCAGAAATATAAATAAAGAAAATAGGCACCACAAAAAAAGCTATAGAAACTAACACCCACTTCATGGGTAGATCTTTATCTGTTCGCAAGATTTCATGTTCTTTAACGGCAGCCTTAAAGGCCTCAAACCCCTCTCGAACCGCTGACCACAAGGCCTTACGAATACTGATCAAAGCCCAGAGACCACCGACAACCATGGCCCCAACTCCTAAATAACGAATCTGACGATTCCAGATATCATAACCAATATCAATGGCAGCTTGAGACCCTTCAGGCACTCCTTGATAAAAAAGGATCAAGGGAATCGCGATCCACCAACTCACAGCCCCACCAAGAAACACCAATGAAGCAATGGGCAGTCCAACAATATACCCCACAGCAATCAAAGCTGGAGACAAATCAAAACCAAAATAAAAAAACTTTTTCCCCCACAAACTCGCTTTTTCCCAAGAACCTTTCCAGAGATGAAAACCTGAGCTGCCTAACTTAAATAAAGCTCCCAAAGCTGCCGCCGATGCCAAAGCCCCAATGGAACTGCTCTTATCAGAACCAACCTTTAAAACCTCCGCTGTAGCCACTCCTTCAGGAAACTTTAATTTTTGACGAACAATCAAAGCCTTTCGAAGAGGAATCGTAAATAAAACACCTAAAACCCCTCCACATAGGGCAATTAAAGTGCTTTGCCAAAAGGGAAAGGATTGCCAATAACCCATTAAAATCAAAGCCGGCAAGGTAAATATCACCCCTGCGGCCAAAGATTCACCTGCAGAAGCTGCTGTTTGTACGGCATTGTTCTCAAGAATCGTGGCTCCTTTAAATAGCCGAAAAAAAGCCATTGAAATCACGGCAGCGGGAATGGATGCAGACACAGTCATACCAGCATAAAGCCCCAGATAGGCATTGGCTGCTGAAAGAATCACAGATAAAACAGCACCTAATACAATAGCCTTCACCGTTAGTTCTGGAATATTTTTATGCGATGGAATATGAGGTTCTTTATTCAAAATTATCTCCTTTGTAAGGGGTTATCTCACAAGAAACTTTCGACACTTTTCTTTAAGCTTTAAAGTCCACTTTTCAGTAGACTCTTTCAAAGCTATTTGCGCTTTCACATAAGAGCGCAAAGAAGCCTCCTTCATTCTAGATAGATTTTTCTTGGAGAAAACTTTAAATGAGTACCTTGTCAGTAAATAGGTCCCTAACAAAATCGCCATGGCCTTAGACGTGTTACCAGCAAAGGCCGCCCACGCCGCATCCATCCCTTTCTCCTTGGCCAATGTGGTTAAACTCAACGCTCCTGTATAAAGAGAAAAGTAAAGAATAGTGGTGCCTATGGCTCCAACCCCGATATTAATCGCTCCCACAAAAACCCATGGATTCTTTTTTAAAGGCACAGGAGAATCTTCCAACACATACCTCAAAAAGGCTCTGGCTTCTTCCGCAGTAAAATTTTCAGCCTGCTTTTGAAAAGGCTCTGGCACCTCCACATTTCCTCGAGCAAAGAGACCCTTCAACTTTTTCACACCCATCACATATATCTTGGGGTTATCCACCCGGGTTCCCAATTCTACTGCATAAGAGGCCGCTCTAAGTAAGCTCTGGTTTTCCAAAACATAACCCGCTCCCTGGCGAGTGGCTATATGAATGTATGGCCACAAAAAAGCATATCCTGCAAAACTGTACTTCATCATAAGGATATAAAAGTTTTGCATCACTCCTAGAGAGGTCGACGAAAAGGCATCTCCCAAGCTGGCAATCCCTCCCTGTAAATACTGTGCCCCTAAAAAACCAGCTCCTAAAACTGGAGCTGTGAGCAGCAAGTTCCCCAAAACGGTTTCCCCTGTGATTTTTTCAATAAAACGCCCATGTTCTTCCAGGTACTCCCTTAAACTAAAATTCTCTTTAATTTTTCGAAGTGCATCTCTAACATTTTGTTTTTTAACTTGCACCTCTACGGGTTCGGAAAAGTGTTCTTGATTCAATTCTTCAAGCTTTTCCTTATAAGTTCTTTTTCCTTTCCATCCCATTAAAGCACTGTCAATCCAGGAATCTGATCGAGGCGAAAAAGACGGTTCGGGAAAAAGATCTGAAGCCTCCGCCGCCGCAGCCCCATAAAACCCTACAGAAGCATTGTAAAGGGTTTGCTCCACTCCCATTTGCCAAGGGAAAACAGAGTTTTTCAGGCGCTCAGAACCTATGTCAGCTAAAAAGTCATAGTTCATCCACGGGTTCCCCACAGCCAAAGACATGCCATCACTATACATTTGCGGGTACAAAGCCGCACCAATAGCCATACTAATAGTGTAATCTGGTAGAACAGCATTCGCTGCCACTTCAGCATCTTTGGCGCCAGCAACACCATAACGCCAATTCAATGAGAACTTTCTCCACACACTTCCCACAAACAGGTAGGGAATCAGTTTCTTTGAAAAAAACAAACGAGAGCGAAACCAGGCATTTCGAAGAAGAGAGCCCATTGTAGGGCTTTGAGCTCGATCAATCTTCCGAAGAATTTTATGAAGCCTTTCCCGAATCATTTTCACTGCTGGCTTATCTATGCCAATCACTTCGCCATGTTTCATTTTCTTAATATATTGTTGTAATTGAAAGTAAACATAAGGAAAGGTGGCGTCCCAAAGAGGCAAAAAGTCTTTGGAGTGCAGGACTTTTAAAAAGTCTACAGATCGATCCACAAGCCCTTCTTCCTTAAACTGTTTAATTTGTTCTTCCAGTCGATCCAGAAGAGACAATGTTACCACATCCACAGGCTGCCCTTTACCTTCTTGTTCATAAGCCACGATCACGAGAGCTGTCAGGTATGAGGCAAGACTACGTGCCTGAATATCTGATTTGATTTTCAAATTGGCCTGTTGAGATAGTCTCTCCACTTCTTTCTCGGAGGCCCAAGGCTTATGAAACCCTATGGGTCTTAGATCTCTAACACTTCTTCTTGAAAAGGGGCTCATCTGATGATCCACAACTCCATATAATAACTTCTGCCTCAATAGCTTTTCCCAAAAAACGGTTAATACATTATTCGCCCGAGCCATCATTCGCATGCCGATGGTAAAAAATTTCTGAACGGCACTCATGTTTTTAGCTTCCTCATAACTTAATAAGGAACTCGCCCAAATGGCTGATCTTTGTAGTAAAATGAGTCCACCTAACATAGATGCCCACATGGTAAAACTATAAGTGTCTTGAAAAACCTGTCCCCAATGAGCCACAGCTTGTTGAACCTTATCAAAAGCATGAGAGAGGGGGGAGTGAGCGTATAGATCCATCATCTGAAAGAAAACCTGATAAGCTTTTTCGGTAATCGTTTCGTATCGGGAGAGGTACGCTCCCAAAGTCACCCCAGCAGCTCCGCCCAAAACCAAAGGGTTTTTGAGCGACAAAGCCTGCCGAGCTCCAACCATTAAATAGGCCACTTTTCGTAAAAACGTGGGGCGCTCAAAATAAGACTGAACCCTTTCTTCTAAAAGCTTTAACGAGCTTTTTTCCTCTTCGTATTTACCCTTCTCCAGTTTTTGAAATTTCTCTTTCAACCGTTGAACAGTCATTCCATCTCGAGGCGCATAGGCCAACCTTTCAAAAGCATTCTGTGGCACTTCGGCCAAAAGCTCTTTTAAAAGTTGTCCTCCATCTCGCCGGACAAATTGAGCCAGCGCTTCCTGAACCAGCTCTTCCCGGTCTCCTATACCTTTCTTGATCAACTCACCATATTGCTCCAAATAAGAGAGATAAGATTTCATATGCTTTGATAAAAGCTGAATAGTGACAAGTTCTGGTTCTTCGTTTCGATTGAGAATATCTGCAAAAAGAGAAAAGTATTGAAGCTGCATACTCACTGCCAAACTTAAATCCCTGCGATAAAGGTGCATGTGAGTCGTAGGTTGATGATCAAACTCCACGGTGATCCCTAGATCTCCTGCAAAAACCAGTTCAGAGTCTTCAAGTCCATCCAAAAAACGCACCTGTTCTCTTGGACCATTGAAGTCAAAAATATCAAAAGATGTAATAACGCCACCCATGGGCGGAGGAGGCAAAATATTCAGGACGGGAACAGGGGCTTTAAACAAAACTGTTTTAGCAAGCCTTACTGGGATCACAAAAACACCATTTTCTCTGTTGGCAAAAACCACAAAATTCCCAGCATCTCTAAAAACGGGAGGCGCTGTGATTTCACCAAAACCTGAAATCACATGTTCATGAACTTTATTTTTTTCTTTCATCCGAATAATAAGGGATGTTCGGTCAGATGAAGTTAGAAATTCCAGATCTGAAACCTTAGCCACCCCCACATAAGCATTATGCACATCCGGTTGAGAAAGGTTATACTCCCTGCTTTTTTGATAATTCGCGTACAAAACCCTATGAGATTGGGAGCTCATAAAAAACAAAGAACGTCCAAGACGAGAGGCCCATTGTTGAGGCTTTTCAGAAAGACGCAACCATTTCTGAGTATAGGCATTTTGAGCCCAGGCAATGCCACAACCTAATTGAAAAGCAAGAAGAACCTTTAAAAAAGTCTTTAAGAAAGAAAATAGAGCTCTCATAATTGGTGACACCCCTTTGACATACGTTCCACATCCCTAAAACCTAAAAAGGAAATAACATAACGGCTTCACTTAGACTTTTAAATCAAATAACGTAAAGCGTCAATAAGATTTTTGGTCTAGGGCCCAGAGCACATCTCTCAAAAAGGCTTAAGGTATTTTTTTTATAACAGGCATAAAAAAAGTACAGACTTTTTACTTTGTCCGTGAGATTCACCCCTTATAAAGCTATAAATAAAGCATCGTAACCCATAAGTTCAGCAAAAAGAGCTGAGTTCTGCGGGGGATTGAAAACACAAAAAGAGGTGCTTTTTTGCGTTCATGCTTATTCAGTAGATTCATTTTTGTTGGCCCTCTGAGCCTTATTGCTCTTTTAGGACCATTATCGTCTTTGGCCTCTTCAGGCAGCACCACAACCATGACTCTATTTAAAAAAGCTCACAAGGAAAGTTGCAAGTCTTTGCTTGAAAAGCCGGACCCAAAAACTTTTTCCGCTGTTTTTCAAAAGCTGATTCAAAAAGCACAAGAAAATTCCAACCGTTATGTTCAAGGACTGATTCAAAATCGCAATTTAGAAGAAGTCCCCTTAAAAATGCAAATTCAGTATTTGGACTTGATCATCCAGGCAGGAGCGCAAAATATCCAGAAGGTTTTGGAAAAGATTGGCAGAAATTATGTTCATGTTGCAAACA
>RFKI01000191.1 GCA_003694355.1 Bdellovibrio sp. | reverse complement strand
CCTTTATGCTCGCATGATGAAAACTCTAGCTCAAACAGGCAACGGTTGGATGACATTCAAAGATCATAGCAATAAGAAAAGTAACCAAACTGGCGAGCCCGGAAATTACATTCACCTCTCTAATCTATGTACAGAGATTTTAGAAGTTACTTCCTCCAAGGAAACCGCTGTTTGTAACTTGGGCTCTATCAATCTCTCCCAGCACTATATCAATGGTCAATTTGATTTCAAAAAGCTGGCTCAAACTGTACAAACAGCCATTAAATACCTTGATCGAGTGATTGATATTAATTTTTATCCCATTCCTTCAGCTCAATACTCCAATAAGAAGTGGCGACCTGTAGGTCTTGGAGTGATGGGCCTTCAGGATCTCTTCTTCAAAATGCGCATTCCTTTTGACTGTCCTGAAGCTTCAAAAATTTCAGCTCAAATTGCTGAAGAAATCTACTACCATGCTTTAAAAACAAGCTGTGCTCTTGCCGAAAAGTATGGCCCTCATGAAACCTTTCCTCAAACCCGAGCGGCCAAAGGTGAGCTTCAATTTGACAGCTGGGGTGTGGTTCCTGAGAACATGAAGCGATGGGAAGAACTCCGAAGAAAGATTAAAAAGATCGGTCTTCGAAACTCTTTAATGATTGCCATTGCTCCAACAGCCACCATTGCCACCATCACTGGCGTTTATGAGGCCATTGAACCTCAGGTTTCCAATCTTTTTAAACGTGAAACCCTGTCAGGTGAATTTATTCAGATTAACAAATATTTGGTTCAGGAGCTTAAGCAACTTGGATTATGGACTGAAGAAATTCGAAATCTTATTAAGGCCAATGAAGGCTCGATTCAGGATATTCACCAAATCCCTGAAGAAATTCGTCGTATCTATCGAACTGTTTGGGAAATCCCTCAAAAAGCTCTCATTGACATGGCGGCAGCCCGAGGCCCGTTTATTGACCAAAGTCAGTCCTTAAATCTTTTTATTGAGTCACCTACCATCGGAAAACTTTCAAGCATGTATATGTATGCTTGGAAAAAAGGCATTAAAACCACTTATTACCTTCGTTCACGCCCAGCAACGCGCATTTCAAAAGTAACAACAAAAGGAGGAAGCTCTCGCAAACAATACACAGATGCTGAAGCCTTAGCATGCTCTCTTGAAAACCCTGAAATTTGCGAAGCTTGCCAGTAAACCTCAAAGAAAGGAGAACGATTATGTTACTTGACCCAGGATTTAACCTTACCCTTAGACCCATGAAATATCCTGTATTCTATGAAATGTATAAAGACGCCATTAAGAATACATGGACGGTTGATGAAGTGGATTTTTCCTCAGACCTTGTGGATTTAAACTCAAAACTGACAAAACCAGAACGTTTTTTAATCAATCGACTCGTGGCCTTTTTTGCCACAGGAGACTCCATTGTTGGCAACAACTTGGTGCTCAACCTATATAAGCACGTCAATGCTCCTGAAGCTCGCCTTTATCTCTCCCGACAACTTTTTGAAGAGGCTCTTCATGTTCAGTTCTACCTCACCCTTTTAGACACTTACATCCCTGATTTGAAGGAACGAGAAAAAGCCTTTGCGGCTATCGAAAATATCCCTTCTATTCAAAAGAAAGCTCAATTTAGTTTCAAATGGATGGATTCCATTCAGGAATTAGAGCGTCTGGAAACCCAAGAACAAAGAAGACAGTTTTTAATGAACATGATCTGCTTTGCCTGCTGCATAGAAGGATTATTCTTTTTTGCGGCTTTTGCTTATGTTTATTACTTACGCTCCAAAGGTTTGCTTAGTGGCCTTGCCACCGGAACCAACTGGGTTTTCAGGGATGAAAGCGCTCACATTGATTTTGCTATGCAAGTGATTGATATTGCCCGCAAAGAAGAACCTGAACTTTTTGATGACCGTATGGCTGAAATGGTTAAAGTGATGATCAATGAAGCCATTGACTGTGAACTTAATTTTGCCAAAGACATTTTAAGCCATGGACTTCCAGGTCTAAGTCTTAAAGACATGCACACTTATTTGAAATATGTGGCAGATTTGAGACTGGAGCGTTTATCTATTGCTCCTCAATTTAATGTGAAAAACCCCTTCTCTTTTATGGAGCTACAAGACACTCAAGAGTTAGCTAACTTTTTTGAACGTCGCGTTTCTGCCTACCAAGTAGGAGTGACTGGTGAAGTGAGTTTTGATGAAAGCTTCTAATTAACCTCCAGCTCAATGATTTTGAGCTGGGGAAACTGTTGCATGAGTTTTTTTTCTATTTCGTTGATCTCTTTGCCCACGCGACGGACCATTCTTTCTGCGGTGTCCACAAGAATAGGAACAGGATCCTCCTCTCCAGAGCGAATTTTTTCAGCATCTTTGGCAATTTGCTGACGATCTACAAGACTTTCTCCATGGAACTCTACTTCAACTGTTAATCTTAACTGTTTGGGAGCCAAAATCTCCGTTTTAATACTAATGACTTTTTCTACAGAAGGTAGGGATTCTAAAAACTCTTTAATTTGCTGTTCCGTGATAGCTTCTGCAGAAGCGCCAATTAAAAGACGCCCATTGGAATATGCCAAAATAAGAGCCATAACTCCCATCAAACAGCCAATCACAATGGAAATAATGGCATCTGGCAAAGAGGTCTCATAAATTTTAGATAGGAGTAAAGCTATTAAAGCCAAAAGAACTCCTAAAACAGCAACCCCATCTTCCATAAGAACGGCTACGGCAGTAGGATCATCCCCTTTTCGAATATATTGAAAAAAACCCATAGTCCCCTTTATGCGATGAACCACCCGCAAAGCCATTAAAAAAACATAGCCTTCTAAAAAAAATGAAATAATCAATATAACAATGGGGACAAGTCCAATAGAATGATGACTCAAATCATCTAGATGGAAAAGGCTCTTAATTCCATGATAAGTTGTTACCCCAAACCCTAGAAAGAAAATTCCCACAGCAGAAATTAAATTCCACATATAACGAGCGGCTCCTCGTCCCCACGGATATTCCCGAGAGGGACCCGTTTGACTTTGTTTAAGACCTATAAACAATAAAACCTGGTTAGCGGTATCAGCCAATGAATGAATACTTTCTGCAAGCATGGAAGGACTTGATGTCATCAGCCAACCTATAAACTTTGCCAAAGTAATTAGGGCATTCCCTGCAACAGCAGAAATGACAACTCGAAAAGACGATAACTCTTTTTTCTTTTTCAATTGCACCTTTCTCTTAGAAAATCTTATTATAAAGGTTAAACGGAGTCTCCTCAATATGAGCTATCCTTTTAGGCCAGAGTTTCAAAAAAAACCCAAAAGAGTGGTGGTCAAAGTGGGCAGTCAGTGCCTGGTTCACCCGCAAAAAGGCTTGCAACGTAGCGTCCTAAAAAACTTAGCCAAAGACATTTCCGAACTCTATTCTCATCATGTGGAAGTGGTTCTTGTTTCTTCGGGGGCCATTGCTCTGGGAGCCGTAAAGGGACAGGTCCAATCCCAACGCCTTCCAGCTCTACAAGCTGCATCATCTATTGGACAACCCCTTTTAATGCAATCTTATCAGAAGGCCTTCCAGCCTTTTGGAATACAAGTGGCCCAGATTCTTTTAACCCATGAAGATATTAAAAACCACACCCGTTATTTTAACTTGAAAAACACCTTTGAAGAACTTCTAAAAAAGCATATCCCCATTGTCAATGAGAATGACAGTGTGAGTTTTGAAGAAATTTCTTTGGGCGACAATGACCAGCTGGCCACAATGGTTGCTGAAATGATAGGAGCCCAAGCTCTTGTTTTTCTTTCTGGAACCAAAGGTCTTTGGATAGATGGCCAATATGTCGAACACCTCTCCTATTGTCCTCATTCGCTTAAAAAAGTTCACTTTTTTAAAAAAAGCCCTTTAGGAAAGGGAGGCATCCATTATAAACTACAAGCCATCCAAAAAGCCCTTTCTCTTGGAATTCCTGCCATTCTCACTGACTACAAAGGTTCTACTCCCATTGCCTCTGCACTCAAAGAACAAGCTGGAACCTTTTTCGAACCCAAACCACTCTTGAATTTAAATGGCACTAAAAAAGTTCGTATTTTAGCGCGGGTTAAGCCCCATGCCTTTATAAAAGTGGATGAGGGCGCCTATAAAGCCTTAAACAAAAATGCCTCTTTATTGCCTGTGGGTGTCACTCAAGTAAAGGGTCCTTTTCAACGAGGTGATGCCATCGCTATTCGCTTTAAAGGGAAGGTCATCGGATATGGATATAGTGAGTACAGCTCTAAGGACGTGAGCAAAATCCTCGGAAAACAAACAAAAGAGCTTCCAAAACTCTTAGACTTTGTTCCTTCTCGTGTTATTATCCATCGCAACAATTTAATTCTATTGAAAGATTAATGTGTCCTATGGAAAAACTTGCAAAAGAAGCTAAAGAAGCTGCTAAAAACTTACTCGGATTTACGGAAGAACAAAGACAAAAAGCCTTGCTCTCTATAGCAGAAACCCTTCGAGAATCTACAGACTCCATTCTAGAAGCCAATAAAAAAGACATCAATGCTTCTCAAGATTTAAATTCTGCGCTTAAAGATCGCCTTCTTCTCACTCCGGAAAGAGTTGAAGCCATGGCTCGCTCTGTGGAAAGCATTGCCTATCAGCCGGCTGTCGTGGGTGAAATTGTTGAAGAATACCGCCGTCCCAATGGACTCCTTGTTAGACGGGAGCGCATTCCTCTTGGAGTGATTGCCATGGTGTTTGAAAGCCGCCCTAATGTGGTTATTGATGGAGCGGCCTTAGCTATTAAATCAGGGAATGCCATTATTCTAAAAGGCGGAAAAGAAGCCTATTATTCAAACCTGATATTAAGTCAAATTGTTAAAAAAGCCATCGCTCCTTTTCTCCCAGAAAACTCTGTTCAACTCATAGAAACCAGAGAAGAAGTGGCTGAACTGTTAAAATTAAACCAATACATAGACCTTATGATTCCTAGAGGGGGGGCTCGCTTAATTCAATTTGTTTATGATCATGCAACCATGCCTGTTGTGGCTCATTTTGCAGGACTTTGTCATGGATATGTTCATAAAGATGCTGACCTCCAGAAGGCTTTAAGTATCTGTCTCAACGCTAAAGTGAGTCGTCCTGGTGTTTGCAATGCCATGGAAACTCTCCTTTTGCATAAAGAACTCCCTCATGAATTTCTAAAAACCCTTGCAAACCAATTTCTGGAAAACAAAGTGGAGCTAAGAGGATGCTCTGAGTTTCAAAAAATCAATCCAAATATTTTACCCGCCACCGATGCAGACTGGGATACTGAGTACCTTGAAAAAATCCTTTCCGTCAAAATAGTTTCTTCCTTAGAAGAAGCCATCTCTCACATTCAAAAACATGGTACTCATCACACAGAATTCATTTGCACCACATCACCGAATGTGGCTGAAAAGTTCAAAAACCAAATAGATGCTTCATGCATCATGATCAATGCTTCATCCCGATTTAATGATGGAGGAGAACTTGGCCTGGGAGCCGAAATGGGCATTTCTACCAGTAAGGTTCACGCTTATGGCCCTATGGGCGCTCGAGAGATCACCACCACCCGATTTATTGTGGAAGGTGATGGGCAAATTCGTTAAAAATTATAAGTTTTGTACTTTCTCTTTCAGAAAATTCCAATCCACATCTTCTAAAGAGGTTTTATCTTGAAGGTACTTTTCCAAAAAAAGATCTTGTTTCTTGCCCTGTTCTTGAGCTTCCTTATAAGGCATCAGTGTGTACATCACCATGCCGTAACGAGAACGATAGGATGTTTCTCTTTCCAGCCGGTTTTCCACTTGTTTTTTTAATAAAAAATGAGGATCCCCCACTTTCTCCTTCATTTCAATAAAGTTTTCAATGGCCATATCCGCAATGGCATCGGCATTAGGTTTTCGCTCTAAAGAATAAAGCTCAAAAGCCTTCTTTAAGGAAGAGTGCTTTTTCAAAAGATCTATCAAAGACAAACAGTCTTCAAACCCACAATTCATACCTTGTCCAAAAAAAGGAACAATAGCGTGAGCAGCATCTCCCATCAACACACACTTGTCTTTATAGTTCCAAGGAGCACACTTAACAGTTGCTAACTTGCCAACAGGGTGTTGAAGCCATTGATCTTGCAACTCAGGAATTAACTCATAAGCATCAGGAAATTCCTCTTTGAAAAAAAACTCCACATCTACATCTTGAAAAGTCACTGATCCTTGATCGGGCAAGTAAAGAGTCATAGTAAATGAACCATCCAAATTCGGAAGCCCCATTAACATAAACTCTCCTCGCGGCCAAATATGAAGGGCATTTTTCTCCATCGCATACTGACCACTTTTCAAAGCCGGCATTAAAAGCTCCTTATAAGAAGCTCCTAATGGGAAAGTTTCATCATGCTCCAAAGGAAGGCTCTTCCGCACCCTGGAGCCAGCTCCATCCGTTCCAAAAACAACGGGAGCTTTGACCTCTTCATCTTTAAATTTCAGAAGACCTAACTCATAATCATAAGAAAGAAGCTCTTTATTAAAGTGTATTTCAACTCCAGCCTCTTCTGCGACATTTAATAAAAGCGCATTAAGATCTTTTCGAGAAACGGAGTAATTGCATTCCGTTTGGTCCCGTCCATAAGGTTGATAAACGGTGTTTCCTTTTGGATCATGCATCATCCGTCCATAAACAGGAACCGTAATCTCTCTGACTTTGTCCCAAAGATTGAGCCTTTTAAGGGCTGCGATTCCTCTTAGAGTTACAACCAAGTTTATTGATCGACCTTCATCCGCTGAAAGTTTCCGTATATCGCCTCTTTTCTCATAAATAATAACGTCCCATCCCTCTTTCTTTAAAAACAAAGACCATAAGGATCCAACTAGTCCTCCACCTATGATAACAGCCTTCATTGCAAACACTCCTTAAATGCTTGGACCAGTTGAGCCACTTCTTGGTAGGAAGTGTATAACGGAGATGGGGTCAGACGTAAAATATCAGGCTCTCTAAAATCAATGAAAACTTTCTTTTTTTGAAGCTGTTGATAGAACTCCCTGGGGTTCCCTTTTTTTAAACGAAGACTCAGCATAGAACCTCTTTCAGAAGGGTTTGACGGGGTAATAAGATCGATGTGCTCTTTTAAAAAAACTCGTAAACCTTTTTCTAAAAACGCGGTTAATTGATCTCCTCGGTCTCGCAATTGCCTCATGGACGTTTTCTCAAAAATTTCCATGGAAGCTCGCATAGCTGCCAAATCCAAAATTGGGGGGTTGCTCAACTGCCAAGATTCTGCTGTTAGCATATCTTCAAATTGAGGCTTCATTTGAAAACGACTTTTTTTATCAGTTCCCCACCAACCTTCAAATCGAGGAAGAGGTTCTCCAAGATGTTTTTTATGAATAAATACTCCTGATAAATTACCAGGGCCTGAATTCAAGTATTTATAGGAACACCAAGCCGCAAAATCCACATTCCAATTGTGAAGTTCCAAATAAAGATTTCCCGCACCATGAGCCAAGTCCAAGCCAACAAGAATGCCCCATTCTTTGGCTTTATCTACAATAGTTGAAACAGGAAAACTTTGACCCGATAAATAATTGCAATTCCCAAGAAGAATCAGAGCCAAAGAATCTTTATGGGTTTCTATAGAGCTTAAAATCTGTTCTTGAGAAATTAAAAACTCACCCTGATCAGGCTCCAACTCAATCACGGCCTCTTCGGGATCAAAACCATGGAATCGGGCCTGAGATTTCACAGCATAGAGATCTGAAGGAAAGGCATTTTTTTCAATTAAAATTTTAAAACGCTTTGAATTGGGTCGATAAAAAGACACCATCAATAAGTGAAGGTTTACAGTAAGGGAGTTCATCACCACCACTTCTTCTTCTTGGGCTCCAACAATATGACTCATGGGTTTGCAGAAGTTTTCATGATAACTATACCAAGGGCGACTTTCTTTAAAGTGTCCTTCAACAGCCAGCTTTTTCCAAGCCTCCAGTTCCTCTTGAACATAGTCTGGAGCTTTGCGAGGCATAAGTCCCAAAGAATGTCCCGTAAAGTAAAGGCCTTCTGGGTGACAAAACTCATGAGCCAACAAACAATCTGTTTGCCCTCTGACCTCCGCTTCCTGAAAAAAATCCTGCACAAAATCCCCTTTAGGTTTGACTTGACTGACTATTTATAGCAAGAAGTGAAAGTTATTCAACTCTTTTTGGAGGAAGAATGGACCTCTATACCCCCATTCACTTTAAGAAATGGATTGAAGAAAATCAGGATTGCTTTAAGCCTCCTGTTGGAAATAAAGTGGTTTGGAAAAACCGCGAATTCATTATTATGGTGGTTGGAGGACCTAACTCTCGCACAGACTATCACGTTAATGAAGGAGAAGAGTTCTTCTATCAACTTAAAGGAGATATTAACTTAAAGGTTGTAGATAAAGAAGGAAATTTTAGAGATATCCCTATTAAAGAAGGAGAAATTTATCTACTCCCTCCCTTAACCCCTCACTCCCCTCAACGACCCGCCAATACCCTTGGCCTTGTGGTAGAACGCCAACGACGTCCTGAAGAAAAAGATGGTTTTCAATGGTACTGCAAAAAATGTGGAACAAAACTCTATGAAGAGTTTTTTCATTTAACAGACATCGAAAAACAACTCCCCCCTGTTTTTGAAAGATTTTATTCATCTAAAGAGCACACCATTTGCCCTCAATGTAAAACAGATAATGGCCGTCATTAAAATCGATATTCACACTCATATTCTTCCCCCTCAAATTCCTCGCTTCAAGGACCGCTTTGGATACGGAGGATTCATCGAACTTCACCATTCCCCTTCTTGTTGTTCAGCGCAAATGGTTCGGGATGATGGACAGTTTTTTAGGCAGGTTCAATCCAATTGCTGGAATCCCATTGACCGCCTTCAGGACTGCGATAAGTATCAAGTTCACATCCAGGTATTATCCACAGTTCCCGTGATGTTTAGCTATTGGACAAAACCTCAAGACGGCCTCTACATAGCCCAGTTTTTAAATGACCACCTGGCTTCTGTGATTGAAGAACACCCTTCTCGCTTTTGGGGACTTGGCACCCTCCCTTTACAAGCCCCCCAGTTGGCCATTAAAGAGTTAGAACGCTGCCTTGAAATCGGGTTAAAAGGCGTTCAAATTGGTTCCCATGTTAATGGTTGGAATCTGGGCCACCCTGAACTATTTCCCTTTTTTGAAGCGGCTGAAAGCCTTGGAGCTGCTATTTTCGTGCACCCCTGGGATATGATGGGCAAAGAACGAATGCCAGAGTATTGGTTACCATGGCTTGTGGGCATGCCGGCAGAAACCTCTCTAGCCATTTGTTCCATGATTTTCAGTGGACTTTTTGAAAAGCTTCCCCGCCTCAAAGTGGCCTTTGCTCATGGTGGAGGTGCTTTCCCCTGGACTATTGGACGCATATCCCATGGACATAGGGTACGCCCCGATCTTTGTGCCATTCACAACAAAAAGCCCCCTGAGTCCTATCTGGGACACTTCTATGTAGACTCCTTAGTTCATGATATGAAAGCTCTTCAATATCTTGTAGATTTGGTAGGCAGCCACCGTGTGGCTCTGGGCTCTGACTATCCCTTTCCTTTAGGGGAAGCGCACCCTGGAAAGCTCATTGAGGATTGTCCTCACTTTTCAGAAAAGACAAAACAACAACTGCTTTATAAAACGGCCCTCGATTGGTTATCTGTACCAGAAAACGAGTTACCTTTTTAAGTTGAAGTACTGCTCCCTTTGGG
>RFKI01000190.1 GCA_003694355.1 Bdellovibrio sp. | reverse complement strand
GCTTTATGGAGAAAAGGTCCAGGGAGAAATGCGAGGAAATGGGCAGTTTTCACCGGAAATCAGTTCTTTCGTGGAAAAGTTAACTAGGCTATCACAGCTTCCTTATGTGAAGGCCACCCGAGTGGTAGGGCGTTATGGGTTACTTTATGCCCTTGCTCGTATGTGCACCTCTTCGTTGGGGGGAGATTTTCAGTTGCCAAAAGGTCGTGGAGGGTTTGAGGAATATCTGTATGAAGTGGTTTTCTCGGTGGTAGAAGCCGAGGCTTTCAAAAAAGAATTGGAGAAAGAAGGGATAGATTTTTATACTCTTGGACACACACAAAAAACTTTTCTAAGTTGGGAAAGAGGAAAAGTGTCTTGTGATGAATTGCTGCAGGCCTATGAAACTGGATGGGAGCAAAACTTTGAAAACTTGGACTGAAGAATGTGCTGTTTTTGGTATTTGGGGAGACCCTGAAGCTGCTCAAATGACCTATTTGGCTTTATATGCTCAACAACATAGAGGTCAAGAGTCTTCAGGCATTGTGAGCCTTTATGAAGGACAACATTTTCATCATCGGGGCATGGGCCTTGTGGGTGAGGTGTTTTCTCCTGCTGATTTAGATCGTCTCAAAGGAGAGGCCGCCATTGGACACAACCGATACTCCACAACGGGACAGCCTCTTTTGGCGAACGCTCAGCCCTTAACAGCTCATCTTTTAAATGGGCCAGTAGCTTTAGCTCATAATGGCAATTTAATAAATGCTGAAAAGTTAAGGGTTCAGCTCAAAAAAGAGGGGGCTATTTTTCAAGGTACAAATGATACAGAAATTCTGGTGCATCTTTTAGCAAGAAACTCCGAGGCAAACATTTTGTCTTGTTTGAAACAAGCTTTGCCCTTGCTTAAAGGGGCTTATAGTATGGTTTTGCTAACGCATGATCAGTTGATTGCTTTTCGAGATCCTTTAGGGTTTCGGCCCCTGTCCTTAGGGTATCGAAAAACATCTGATGGGCGAAAAGCCGTTGTGATTAGTTCAGAAACTTGTGCCTTTGATTTAATTGGAGCTGAATATGTCAGAGATATAGAGCCAGGGGAGATCTTTTGTGTGAATCAGTCCGGGGAAAGCTCATCCTTTTTCCTTTCTGAAGATGACAAAAAACAAACGGCCTTTTGTGTTTTTGAACATGTGTATTTTTCAAGGCCTGACTCTTTGGTTTTTGGAAGAAGTGTTTATGAAAGCCGTAAGAAAATGGGGCGTCAATTGGCGAGGGAAGCCCCGGTTGATGCCGATCTGGTTATCCCTATTCCTGACAGTGGAGTGCCAGCGGCTTTAGGGTACAGTGAAGAAAGTGGTTTGCCCTTTGACCTTGGAATCATTCGTAATCATTACATTGGAAGAACTTTTATTCAGCCCAGTCAGTCTATACGAAGTTTTGGAGTTAAGATAAAGCACAATCCTCAAAGTCATATTTTAAAAGATAAAAGAGTTGTAGCTGTGGATGACTCCCTCGTGAGAGGGACAACTTCTAAAAAAATCATCCAGCTTCTTCGGCAGGCAGGAGCCAAAGAGGTGCACTTTCGTATTGCAGCTCCCCCTACAACGGGCCCCTGTTATTACGGGGTGGATACTTCAAGGCGCTCCAAATTGATTGCTGCAGAAAGAAGTGTTGAAGAAATCAGAAAATATGTGGGGGCTGACACTCTAGCTTATCTTTCTTTAGAGGGTTTATTTGCTGCTGTGAATGGAGATGCTCAGCAGTATTGTGCAGCTTGTTTTGACGGTCATTATAAATTGCTGGAAGAGGAGGAGACCTCTCTTTAGAAGAAAGGTCTCTCGACTCATCTCATCACTATATAAACCCTAGAAGGTAAGTCCGCCGCTACCATTATCTATAGGCGTTCTAAAGGTGAGGGATTTGCTTTTGATGGCCTCTCCGCCTTCATTAACAGCAATGGCGCGAACCACGTATTCCGTGTTAGGGTCTAACTGGTTTAAAGTGATCATATGTTCTGTGTTAAGTCCACTTGTTGGTGTGGAGTAAAATGTGGCTCCATTTTTAGGAGTAGAGATTTCAATTTGTACGGATGTGGGCTGGCTGGTGACAACAAAAAGTACAGCTGAAGCACTCTTAACGCTCACCACACGGAAAACAGAAATGCTGAGAGGATCTTGGGGAGAGGGCATAGTGGGATCTGGTAAACAGTAGGAGATGGTCACCTCAGAGTTTTCAACACCGGCATAGTCTGTGAGATTAACCTGATTGATGGTGTCTTTGTAAGTAAAGGGTACGGCTTGACCATCCACAAAAACTTTTAATGTATCCTTTTCAAAGTCATCTCTTTCAAGAGGAAACTCTGTTTTTAGATTTAGCTTTTTTGTAGCAAGGGTCCCAATATTTTCTAATCCTTGATTGAACTGACCTCCAGCCAGGTCGATGGCAACGCCTCCAGCCAGTTCAATCATTTTAAGGTAACCATATCCAATTTCATTTTCTCCGCGATGAGGGAACTGAGAGTCTTCGTTATAGATAATTCCAGAAATTAATAAGGGTAACTTTCCTTTGAATTTTTGAACCTTTTCTAAAACCGTTTCGGCTGTCACATCTGTACAGTACTTTTTAAAAGCTGCTGGCTCTTTGTGATTGGGGTCATAGACAGGAGTGACACCCTCAGGGTATCTGGCGCAAATGTCATTTTCATCAGCCACAAAAACAACGGCAAGAGCGGCGTCTTCCCTAAAAAAACCTTCAGCCTGATTTTCCATTAGTCGGTCCTCATCCAGAGCTCGACTCAAGGAAAACATACCCATTTCTCCACCATCGGTTTCTCTTTCTGTAACGACGTTGGCCATCCTTGATTTGAGGGTAGAGCGAATTTCATCAATGGACAGGGTATTTGTGTCAAGCACTAAGGGTTTATTTTTGTCATAACGATAGAGGCGTCCACTGAGGGTGCGAGCATGAGCGAGCATAACTCCTATTCGAGCATCAATATCTTGGGGAAGAGCTTGCAAGAAGGCATCAATTCCTTCTCCAATTGATTTTCTTTCTTCTCTTAGAGACCCTGAGGAGTCTACCATAAAAAGTATATCTATGCTTTTAGATATTTCTGCCTGAGGTTGAATGTGCTTTTCAAGAAAGCAGAAGGGTTTGTTAGGATAAACCAAATCTGGAGTGTCGTGCAGGGGAGGGTCATCAAAAACATCTCCTATTTTCTTTTTGGCATCTTCACTTAGTTCACAAGCTGATGAGAAAACAAGAACCAATAATAAGACTATAAATTTTTTCATGTAAGCCTCCTCCTTGGACATAGAAAAAGTCCACGTCCTATTTTTTAAGGGAGCTTACATGCTTCTTTTATCTAACAATCATTTTAGCAAAAAAATATATGCTTGCAAAAAACTCGTGGCAGATTCTCAAGATGGGATAAAAAGTGTTTCAAAAAAGTTAAGCAGCTTTTAATACAAGAGGAACGATGGTTTCATCTTTTGTTTCATCATCCACAGGGGCCCACTTAGGAAGACTTTGGAGATAGATTTCTACAAGATTGGCGTCAAATTGCTTGTTTGAAAAATCAATGAGTTCTTGTTTAACAACATCCATCGTAAGACCTTGTCGGTAAGGACGGGTATTCATCATGGCATCAACAGCATCAACAATGGCAACAACTCGGGCTGTTAGAGGAATTTCATGTCCTTTAAGCCCCAAAGGATAGCCACTTCCATCAATGCGTTCATGATGAAATCGAATCCCAGGAATGAGGAATCGGAAAAAAGGTTGGGACATGAGAGGTTTTAAAATGGCGACACTTTTTTCTGGATGAAGCTTGATCACATCCATTTCTTCTTTGCTAAGCCGCCCTGGTTTGAAAAGAATGTCATCAGGAACCCCCACTTTGCCAATGTCATGGAAGAGCCCAGAAAATTCTAAAACATCTTGTTGGAAATCAGAAAGCCCCATGGACTTTCCAAGGCGACGGGCTGTTCGCCCAACGCGGCAACAGTGATGAAACGTAAATGGATCTTTTTCTAGAATCGTTTTTAAAAGAGCTTGAGTGACTTCTAGGGCCCATTCAGGGATTTTATTAGACATTCTTACTTACCTCTCTTTCTATGGTTTCCCCACTTTAGTCTTATCGACGCCTCTTTTTGAAACTTTAGGAAAAAATAAGAGATTGTTGTCGCAAAACTCAAAATTTTATAAAAAGCGTGTTTTTGGTGTTTTTGGGACTCTAATGCCTGGTCGGCTTCTCAAAATGAGAATTGAGAAAAATTCTGTCTGTTTTAAAAATTTATCAGATTAACTCGACGCATCTTTTTGAAAAAGGAAGGTATCCATTGTTTCCCTTTCAGAAGGATCAGGTTTATTAAAGACTTATGAGATCTCAAAAGCGCTATTGGCTCATGAAGTCAGAGCCAGATGTTTATTCCATTGATGACCTAAAACGAGACAAGGTCACGTTTTGGGATGGGGTTCGTAATTATCAGGCTCGTAACTTCATGAGGGATCAAATGCAGGAGGGTGATGAAGTGTTGTTTTATCATTCTAATGCAAAACCTCCTGGAGTTGTGGGGTTAGCTAAAATAGTTAAAGTGGGGATTCCGGATCCAACAGCCTTTGATCCTCAATCAGAGTATTTTGATCCCAAATCCTCACCTGAGAACCCCCGATGGTATGGGGTTGAGGTTCAGTTCTTGGAAAAATGGAAAGCTCCTGTCACTTTAGAGGAAATCAAAAAACACCCTCAATTAAAAAATATGTTAGTGGCTCAAAAAGGGCAGAGGTTATCTGTGCAGCCAGTAGAAGCGTCTCATTTTAGAACATTAAAAGCTTTAGGGAGGAGGAAGGTGTTGTGATAGAAGGGATATTGATTCTGGACTTTGGCTCTCAGTACACGCAGTTAATTGCTAGAAGAGTGAGGGAGCTCCAGGTTTACTGCGAAATCATTCCTTATAATAAGCCTTTGGAAGAGATAACTCATTTTAAGGTTAAAGGTTTTGTCTTAAGTGGTGGTCCTCTTTCTGTTTTTGACAAAGAGGCACCTCGAGTGGATGTTTTGGCGCTTTTGAAAAAAGCCCCGGTTTTAGGTATTTGTTATGGCATGCAGCTTTTAGCTCATGCTTTAGGGGGAGAGGTGAAACCAGCAAAGCACCGAGAGTATGGGTGGAGTGAAGTGCACTGGGAAGAGCCCCTATTGGAGGGGCTTGAGCGGCAAGCTGTGTGGATGTCTCATGGCGATCTGGTTGAAAAGGTTCCTGAAGGAGCTCAGATTTTAGCCTATTCTCAGGGAAGTGGGTCAGAAGCTTCTTGTGTGGCAGCTTTTAGGGGTCAAGGGTTTTTGGGGGTACAGTTTCATCCTGAGGTTTCTCACACTCAAAAGGGGAAGGAGATTTTAAAGGCTTTTATAGACTTTTGTGGCGTTCAGACTCAATGGTCTCCCCCTCAAATCATTCCTCACCTTATAGAGGAAATTCAAAATCAGGTGGGGGGCGAGAAAGTTCTTTGTGCTTTGAGCGGGGGAGTTGACTCCACAGTGGCGGCCACACTTCTCACACAGGCTTTGGGTTATAATCAAGTGAGATGTGTATTTGTAGACAATGGTCTTTTAAGAAAAAATGAATTTCAAGATGTTTTGAAAATGTATCAGGACCTTCATCTAAATATTGAGGGGGTCGATGCGAGTTCAGAGTTTTTGAGTCGTTTAAAAGGGGTTATGGACCCTGAAAAAAAAAGAAAAATTATAG
>RFKI01000189.1 GCA_003694355.1 Bdellovibrio sp. | reverse complement strand
GCTTTAAGGCTTCCACATAGTGAAGGCTATATTTTTTAGCAATGGCGTTGGCAAGGCCTTCTCCACCCCAATCAAAGGAGTGGCTTTCTAACAAAGCCCCTTCACTCAGAATGAGTAAAGAGGTGTGTTTGTGACCCAGGTTTAAGATCAGTTGTGCAGCACGAGAAGAGGAGGTTTCTTCATCCTCTGGAATTTTAACCTCAGGGAGGGTTTCGCGCCAGGGTTCAAAGAGGTTGGCTAGACCTACACTTTCAATACTCATAATATCAGGGTCAATTCCTGCGTCTTTGAAAACTTGAAGATGGTCTTTGATGTGATCAATGGGGGCAGCAAAAGCTAGAACGTCGGCCTGATTGTTTACGAATCGGGAAATTTTGGCGTCAAAAATACAGTTTTCATGATCAAACGGGATATCATCCTCTAACTCAAAAGGGAGGCTTTTTAGAATTTTATGACGCTCTTTAAAAGGGAAAAGGAGTCGTCTTGAGGAAATATTTGAGTCAGGGAGGGCCACAACGAAACGAGCTGAACTTTCTGCATAACGAGTTTGAAGTTGTCTTAAGATATCCAGAATTTCAATGGCGTGGTCTTTTGAGGGGTCCGCACTTAATGGAATATTTTGATAGTGTAGAATTTTAAAAGACTTTCCAAGGCTTTCTACCTCGGCAATTTTAAGGCTATAAGACCCGATGTCTATCCCGATGCTAATCATAACGAAAGTCTATCAGTTTTCTTTCCAGTAGACTACTCTTGGTCGGCCTTTAGGCGTGCTTTCTGTCTGTTCTTGTGTTTTTTCTGTATCATTCGTATTATCTGTACTGTTTGTATTATTAGGGGTGGTTTCAGTTGTATTGGAATTATTGGTGTTTGTTTTCTCTTCTTCTTTATCTAATAGTTCATTGAGTCTTTTTTGAGCAGCATCAAAGTCATAAACAATGGCCTCTATGGTGCGGGTAACATTTTTGTCAGCCCCTGTGCTGGTGATTCTGAAATTATATTCCGCATCAAAAAGAAGGGGGATGCCCGAGGGGTTGAAGTTTTCTTGATCTAGACCAAGGTACCCCAGGAAATCCTCCTCGTTTTCAAAGGGGCCTCCCAGGTTGGGGTTGTTACGGCGTTGAATGATTTTTTTGGCAAGCTCATCAGTGATTTGAGGATCAATGCTTTTAAGGACTTCCTCACTGGCATAGTTAACATTGATACCTTTCGTTCCAAAAACAGTGACCTTGTTTTTTAGCAAGTTAAAAAAGTCATCGTTCATTCCCTTGACCATGCGAATCTCATCCAGTGTTTTAAAAGACTCGTTGGGAGGGATAAAAGGGTTTGCCAATTCGTCACTGTAAAGGCTGGATTCAGAGGCTCCATTGATTGTCTGATCATCTTCATCCACCCAATCAATCATGTTGTTAACAAGTTCCTCAAAGTTAAAGGAACCATATTTTTCTCTAAATTCTTCATTTCGTTCTTTTTCCATGGAAAATATTTGTAGAATTTGTTGTTTTACAGCTTCCTTTAAAGCCTTGGAGCTAGAGCCCAGATCATTGATGTCAATTTTGCCGCCTTCACTTTCAATGGTGGCCATAAACTGAGTATCCAGAGAAGATTCTTTAACCGTCGATTCTATCAGATCTTTGGAAACACGAGTGAGATCTTTAGGAAGAACAGGGGGCCAGGCAAAGGGGAATTGCCAAATGGGATCCAGAAGAGATTCGTTCCCTTTCAATTGATTTCCATAAGCTTTCAGAGCTTGTTTATAAATTTGAATTCGTAAAAGGCTGAGTTCCACCCCTGATTTGGCTGCATAGTAGGCTCGGAGACGGCGAATACTTTGGGCAGCACTGATGGACTCCACCTTTGTGTCAAAAGTGACCTCAATGGCAATGGAGGTGAGAAGCATGGTTGCAAATAGAGCAATTAAAAGAGCTATGCCCTGATTGCCTTTCAGAGGAGCAAAAGGAGAGGGGAGTTTAAGGGCCATTACTGCCTCCAGAGGTTCCTGATTGGGGAGTTGTCTCTGAGCTACTACTTGTTGTACTTGGCGGGATATATTTTTCATTATTGGGGAAAGGTATAGGAACAACACGGGAGATGGAAATAGGATGACTTTTTTTATTTTTGTCTTTCACTTCAAGGGAAATCTCTACAGCATGAGGAAATTTTTCTTTAGTAGAGTCATCTCCCTTTTCATTGGAGTACCATTCCTCTTTCCACTCCAGGTGATCGGCATTGGTGGGCGCCAGATACTTGAGTTCAAACTTGGACACATTTTCTAGCAGCACCATGCTTTTCCCCCCTTCCTCCACGTTGTCGTCTATAACAGGGGAAATGCGTCGCCAGAGACACTGGCTTTTGTGGCTTTTGTTAAAACGTCCTTTGCAGTCTTTTAGGTAATAACCGACTTCAGCCTGGTCGCTGGCCATTTCGTCTTTTTGGGTTCGGATATAGGAAAGAGAGGTGAAAGAAATCTGATCTTTCCCCCCAAGAAACTGAGTGACAATGCGTTGTTTTTTGGGGGTAAAAGTTTCTGTAGAAGAAGTTTCTGTGGAGGGTGAGGTTTCCGTATTGGCGGAAGAATTTTTCTTTTTCTCCTCTTCTTTTTTCTTAAGACGTTCTTCTTGGACAGCATTGTAAATGGCAATGTTGATATCTTGATAATGAAAAGCTTTTCGGATGTCACGAGCGATTACATTCAGAGCGCTCCTCACTTCAGCCAGTCGTTCTATTTGTGTTTGGACTTTTTTTCTTTTTTTAAAGGCCGAACGAATGGCCTGTGTGGTAAAAAGCCCCATGGTAGCAATAATTCCAATGGAGATGATGAGCTCTAAAAGAGTAAACCCTTTTTTACTCATCAGTTGCTCCCTAAAAGAGTTAATTGTTTGTTAAAATCCACAAAGAGGCGAGTGACACTGTAATTCACCGTTTTACCTTTAACTTTTACATGGATTGTAAGAGTGCCTTCTTTCACTGCTTTGGAGATATTTTCTCCAGTTTTCTTGATCATGAGAAGAAGGAGTTCATTGGCCCCTTGCTCTTTGGACACAAGAAGTGGGGAGAGGTCTGGCATTTGAAACTCTTTGCTTTTAAAAGACCAGGAGTATTGAGGAAAGCCTTCAAACTGGCCCTTAAGTTCTTTAGGAAGGCTTTCAATGGGTTTGTCATAAAAGAGAACTTCTAGCTCTGTCATTTTCTTTTCCATGAGGGTGCTGACGTTATGATAGAGTTGTGCCTTTCTGAGCCGGGTGTAATTGCTGGTCCAAAAGGAAACCACCACAGTAAGGGCGGAGGCCAAAATGCCCACAGCAAAAATCACTTCCAATAGAGTAAAGCCTTTTTTCACGATTTATTGCTCCTGTAATTCTTTAAGAGAAATATTTTTAGGAATAAGTTTTCCTTTTCCTGTTAAAGGAAGAACCGCTAGAGACCAGTTAAGTTCATCATATTTCTTATGTTTAATGTGAACCACAGCTTCTTGTGCCAATCCTTCCGGGAGATAGTAAATATAGGCTATTCCCTCTTTAATGGGTTTTTCAGAAGAAGCCAGTTCCACAGATTCAAAGTAAAGGCCAGAGGGGAGCTCTCGAGGGTGTTTCATCACATGAGGGTCTTTTTCAAAGCCATCAGGATCACGAGAAGATTTTTTCTTTTTTTTTTCGTTGGAGGCTTTTTTAAAAAAAACGGTTTTGCTTGTTTTTTCCACCCAGTATTGGTGAGGCTCTGTGCTATCTTTCCCAGTTCGCAGGTCAATCACCAGGCGATAGGTGAGATGGTGCAATTTGGCCAGTTCGTGAATGTATCGGCTCATAACGGCCATTTTGCGAAGTTCCGTTTTGATTTTGCGGTTGTAGTTCTTTTTGGTGGGCAAAGAGACAGAAGCAAAAAGAAGCGCTATTAAACCAATAACAATCAGAACTTCGATAAGGGTAAAACCCTTATTGGTCGTCGGGGTAGACAAGATCTTTTTCGTAGCCGTCGCCTCCAACTCGTCCCCCCTTTCCTAAGCTAATAATTTTATAACTGGAACCATCCGATTCATAGATAAAAGGATTATTCCAGGGATCTTTAGGAACTTTTCGTAGATACGGTTCAGGTCCCCAATTGTCACAGGAACCGCGTCCTTTTTCAGTTAGAGCTTCCAGGCCCAGGTCTTCTTTGGGATAAAATCCACAGTCGTTATAGTAGTCTTCCAGTTTTTCCCCCAAGTCCTGCATGATGATTTTTGCTGTTTTCACATTGGCTTTATCTTTTTTTCCAAAAATGCGGCCCGCTAAAAAAGAAAACAAAACCCCAATAATGGTCAGCACAATCATGATTTCAATGAGCGTCATCCCTTTTGAGCTTTTGAACATAAAACCTCCAGAAAATTCAAGAATTCTGTCCATTATAATCTTAAAAACAAAGAAATATCAAGGACTTTGATAAGAAGGACACCTAGGCAATGTCCATGAGATCCATCATGGGGATCATAACAGCAAAAATGATGAGGGCAATCACACCACCCATGACAATAAGCATAACTGGCTCAAGAAGGGCCGTAAGGCCTTCCACTTCTGATTTCACCTGAAAGTCATAGGAGTCACTGACTTGATTTAACATGGTCTCCAGCTCCCCAGTTTTTTCTCCAATATTGATCATGTGAATCACAAGAGGAGGAAACTCCCCTGATTTTTTAAGGGGACCCGCAATGGATTCCCCTTCGCTGATGTTCTCGCGAGCTTCATCAATGGCTTTCCCCAGAACTTCGTTATTGGTTACATTCCTCACAATGGACATGGCAGTGAGCATGGGCACTCCTCCATTAAGGAGGGTAGAGAGGGTTCGGGTAAAGCGGGAAACGGCAATCATGCGAGCTAGCTTTCCAATAATTGGAAGCTTTAGGAGAATGGCATCCCACACAGGTTTACCAGACTCCGAGTCCTTCCAGACTTTAAAGCCCGTAAATAAGCCAAAAATAATAAGAATCAAGGCCCACCAGTAATCCACAAGGAAACCACTGAGATCAAAAATCACTTCAGAGTACCAAGGGAGGCTAATATCAGGAGACTCCTCAAAAAGTTGGGAGATTTTTGGAATCACAAACGTAAAAAGCCCCATAAGGATGAGGCCTGTGAATACAAACATAAGAGAGGGATAAATCATGGCCGATCTTATTTTTGTGGAAAGCTCATTTTGAGCCTCTTTGAACTCCGCCAATCTTAAAAGGATCACGTCCAGTGTTCCTGACATTTCACCCGCTTCCACCATGGACACATAAATGTTATCAAACGCTTTGGGGTATTTGGCCAGGGAACGGTGAAGAGGAGCCCCTTCGTTCACCATGTTTTTCACCTCAGCCATGATATTGGACAGACTTTCATTTTCTGTTTGCTCAGAAACGGCAGAAAGAGCATCCACTAGGGGAATTCCAGCTTTTAAAAGAGTGGCCAATTGGCGTGTCATATTGGAAAGGTCTTTAATGGGGATAGAGGACACCCTTTTTGTTCTTTGCCCTCTTTTTTTCTTAACGGCTTTGCTCTTATCTTTGAGATCGATGACATAGATGCCCTCTTTTTTTAGCTTTAGCTTGGCCATGCGGGCATTTTCAATATCAATCGTGCCTCGGACATTCTTTCCTGCTTTGGTCAGTCCACGATACTCAAATAGTGGCATTGGTTTATGTATCCAGTTGTGTATTGGTTAAAACTTCTTCAATGGTTGTGATACCCATTAAAACTTTTTGAATACCATGATCTCTGAAAGTGGTCATTCCCTGCTCCATCGCTTTTTTACGGATGGTTCCAGCATCTTTGCGTTGCATAACCAGTGAGCGAATTTCGTCTGTGACAAGGAGAAGCTCTTGAATCAGAGTTCGTCCCATATAACCTTTTTGGTTGCATTCATTACAGCCAACAGCTTGATGGATTTGGGCATTTTGCACTTGTTGACGAGTCAGCCCCAGGCTCTCCAGTTCAACATCGGTGGGCGTATAAGGGCGCTTGCAGTGAGGGCAGAGCACTCGTACAAGACGTTGAGCCACCACGCCCAGAAGAGAAGTGGCAATGAGAAACGGCTCACATCCCATATCAATCAATCGAGGGAAAACACCAGAAGAGTCATTGGTGTGAATGGTGGAAAGCACAAGGTGCCCTGTGAGAGAAGCATTAATGGCAATTTCTGCTGTTTCAAGGTCTCGGATTTCTCCGATCATGATCACATTGGGGTCTTGGCGCAAAATGGCTCTGAGGCCTGCAGCAAAGGTTAAACCAATTTTACTATTCACTTGAATTTGTCCAATTCCATGAATGCGGTTTTCAACAGGGTCTTCAACGGTGATGATATTTTTGTCCACGCTATTGATTTTGGTCAGGCAGGCATAAAGAGTGGTGGATTTCCCGGATCCTGTTGGCCCCGTGACAAGAATGATGCCATAGGTTTTTTGGAGAAGTTCCTTAATTTGTTTGAGACTTTTCGGGCTAAATCCCAATTGATCCAGATCCAGAATGACATTGGAACGGTCTTGAAGACGCATAACAATACGTTCTCCAAAGGCTGTGGGTACTGTGCTTAAACGCACATCTATGTCTTTTCCTGCAAGCTTAAGCGGAATCCGTCCATCTTGGGGCAGGCGCTTTTCTGCAATGTTCAGATTGGCCATAACTTTAATTCTGGAGGTGATGGCATTTTGGAGTTTTTTAGGGGGGCGGAAGATGTCAAAAAGAATGCCATCAATGCGAAATCTCACAATCATGTCTTTTTCATAGGGCTCGATGTGAATATCTGAAGCCTTTTCCTTAACAGCTCGGAACAAAAGCGTGTTGACCAGTTTAATCACAGGAGCATCATCATCTCCCGCTTCCAGAAGGTCGATTACGGGGTCATCCAGGTCATATTCTTCGTCTTCAATTTGGTCTAACCCTTCAAGAGCGGCAGTGCTTTTTTCATAGACTCGGTTAATGGCTTCCTGAATGTTTTTGCTGGTGCTAATCACAGGTGTGATCTTCTTGTTAAATAAAGCCCTCATATCCTCAAGAGCTTTGTGATTGAGGGGGTTTGAAATGAGCACGAGAACTTCATCTCCCTTGTCTTTGAAAGGAAGCACTTCATGGGTTTTGGCATAGTTAATATGAATATCTCGCACAAGATCCACAGGGATATCATTGATGGGAATATCTTTCATAAATTGAAGTCCCAGATTTTTACAAAGCTCCGCTAAAGCTTCTTCGGTAGAGGCGTATTCTTTTTTTTGAAGCACTTGGGAGAGAGGAACTCCCGCAGGTGACTTCATTTCCATTAACACCTGGAATTGAGGTTCTGTAAGGCTTGTGCCTTTAACAAGCAAGGTTTCTAAATGGGTTCCTGACATACAATCCTTTCCTTAAAAGCTTTCTCCTGCTGGAGGTTCAGCGTTAGGAGCTTCTTCATTTTCTTCTTCATCGATAGCAGAATGATCTTTCAGATTTTGTTCAATGTCGTCTTCTTCCAAACTGGAAGAGGGAGAAGTTTCAGGTTCTGAAATCTGGTTCTTAGAAATTGTATCGATGACTTTACCATAAGGATCGCGACCTTTTAAGTATTTTTGAATGTAATCAATGCGCTCTTCAATTTTTTCTTCAAGAATGCGGCGGTTGTCCTGATCACTTCTCACAATGGTGGGGGTGATAAAAATAATTAAATTACTTTTTCGCTTTTCAACAGATCGAGCCTTAAAGAGCCAGCCCAGAATAGGAATGTCTCCTAAGACAGGAACCTTGCTTTCTTCTTCTGACTCAATGTCTTTCATAAGTCCACCAATTACGGCGGTTTCTCCACTTTTAAGAACAATTTCTGTTTTAACACTTCTTTCATCAATAACTACTGCTGCATCAGCCAATTGCTTGGCGCTGACAGTTCTTTTGCTCAGTTGGCCAATTTTTTGATCAATTTTAAGCCGTACTTTGTCTGAGTCAGGAGATATGCTGTCTCTTATACACATCTGACG
>RFKI01000188.1 GCA_003694355.1 Bdellovibrio sp. | reverse complement strand
GCTTTATGGGGTGCGAAGTCGTTTACAGGTTAAAAGACAAGAAAAGTTGTATCGTTTTAGAAAACCTTCCTCCAGTATTTCTATGACCAAAAAGACGTTAAAAAATGAAGGAACTCAACCCATTTCCGAGTATCAAATTTCTTCTAAGGGCCTTTGGGGTCAAAAAGGCACTCTTGTGGATGTGGTGCGTATTACAAGAGATCATCGTTTAATTGCCGAGGTGTCTGATCAAACTCTTGTGGTGGATAAAGGCTTTCGTAAAGAAGAACAGGGAGAAAATTCTCTACTTCCTCAAGAGGTTCGATCTCTTGTGGAGCCTCAAAGAGCTGTTGTGGCTTACATTGTTTGCTTGTAAAAGTTTTTGACATTTTAAATATAAAAGAGGATTTTAAGCTTGCTTTTAGGGGGGAGTTATGAAGTTCTTTTTAAGGTTCTTATTTTTTTTCGCTATTTCTTTTTCTATTCAAGGGCGAGCTAAAACACTTGTGATTTCAGATATTGATGACACATTGAAAGTTTCACATGTTCGTAATTTTTTTGATGCCCTTCGTTATATGAATAAAACCCATGCTCGTTTTAAGGGTATGAGAGAGGCTCTTTATCTTCTATCTCATTTGGATTCAGAGGTGGAGTTTTTTTATCTTTCGAATGCGCCCGAGATGTTTATGGAGCGATATCATCGAAACTTTTTGGAAGAAGGTCAGTTTCCTCAGGGGCTTCTTGTTTTAAGAAATCATCTTTCTCGAAAAGATCATAAGCTGTATTTTTTGCGAAAATGGATTAGGAAACAGCGACCACGAAAGGTGATTTTACTTGGAGATAACGGAGAAAAAGATCCTTTTGTTTATTATCAAATATCTCAAGAATTTCCTGAAGTGTCTTTTTATGTCTATATCCATATATTGTACCCGTCTGTACACAGGCTTTACCCCAATGAAGTGGGTTTTGTGACTCCTGTAGAGGTATTATGGGATTTAAAATCAAAAGGGCTGATTCAAGGTAAAGCTCTTAAACCCTTTTTAGATCATTTCCTATGGGAAGCTATTCAAGAAACGGATCCTGAACCTTATTCTCCTTTGTTTTTTCCAAAATGGATTGAGTGTCAGGATTTTAAGTGGATTTGGAAGGGCCCTTCTCTTGAACTGCAGGCTTTAGAGAATAAATTAGATCTTATTTGTCACTCTCACTTGCGCTTTGGAGAGGAAAGGTAGAAGAAAATAGAACTCTCTGGAACATTGCGGCGCATCTCGGCAAAACTGTTGAGTGCTTTTAATTTCTTTTCAAGAGAGCTTTTTTTTGCTAGTGCTTTTTTACGACTTAGGGAGCTAATGTGAATCAAGTCAGGCACCAAAAACCAATACCTTTGAAAGCGCTATTAATTATTTTATTTTTACTCCTTTTTATTTATTTCTACCCGCGTTTTTTGCTGCATTTTTTTGAACCGCACAGCCCTTGGGTGAGTTATCTTTACCTTTATGGTTTTGGTTTTGTATTTTTTATTTTTGGGGTGATTCTTGCATTAAAAACGGGGGCTTGTGTTCCGGGTCGGGGACGCGATAGCTTTTGGTTAAAAGGACTGTTTCTTGGGTTTATTTTTTTGGCTTCTTTACATGCTTTTTGGATTTATCTGGCATTAACGTCTCCGTTTAAAGGAGGTTCTTAATTTGGAATCTTTAGGCGTTCATATCCCCCCCCAATCGGTGGCCATTATTGCTCTGGTAGCCGTACTGTATATTGTTGTTATAACGGCTTTTGGCGGATATTTTGCTCGATTTAATAGCACCATTAACGACTTTTTTTATTCCGGTAATCGATTTGCTTGGTGGCTTCCAACAGCAAGTATGGTAGCTACAGGGATTGGATCCTATAGCTTCTTGAAGTATTCAGAACAGGGCTATAGAACAGGGATGAGTAGTTCATTAACTTATATGAACGATTGGTTTATTGTTCCATTTTTTATTTTTGGTTGGTTGCCGATTGTTTATTTTTCTCGAGTTAAGTCTATTCCAGAATATTTTGAAAAACGTTTCAATAAACTAGCGAGATATATTTCCATGGTGATCATTTTGGCCTATATGTTTTTCTATATAGGTTACAATCTTTATACGATTGGTGTGGCCTTTGAAGGTATGTTTGGTGTTCCTCAAAAGTATTCTGTTCCTCTTGTGGCTCTCTTTTTGGGAGTTTATGTAACCTTTGGGGGGCAGACAGCAGTTATTTTTACAGACCTTTTTCAGGGTATTATGCTTTATCTTGCTGGAGGCATCGCTATTATTGCAGGACTTTCTGTTTTAGGGGGGCTCGGAGAGTTCTGGAGTTGGCTACCCGTTTCTCATCGCCTGCCTTTTGTGCATTTAACAGATAATCCAAAGTTTAATACGGCAGGCCTTTTTTGGGGAGAAGCTCTTGCTGGTAGTATCGCTTACACTTTTATGAACCAGGGTTTTATTATGCGATATTTGACGATTAAAAGTGTAAATGAGTGTCGAAAGGCTGCTTTTTTTAATATATTGGTAACTCTTCCTCTTTCAGCCATTGTTGTAGGGGGTGTGGGATGGATTGCAAAGGCTTTGATTACAAAGCAGGCTGCTTTGGGGGGACCTCTTCCAGGAATTGGGATGATTGAAATTACAAACACCTTTCATACATTTATTATTGTATGTTGGGAAACAGTGAAACATAACCCTTGGATTTTTGGTTTTGTGGTGGCTGCATTGATGGCCGCTTTAATGTCCACTATTGATACTTTTATCAATGCTTGTGCAGCTATTGGTATTTATGACCTTTATAAACCTTTGGTAAATCCTCATGCTTCAGATGAACACTATTTAAAGGCTGCCCGTTGGGCTTCGGCCATTGCTACAGTCATAGGTTTGTTTTTGGTTGTGCTCTTTCATGGACAAAAACAAAGTTTAATGTCCCTTCATTACAAGGGAATTATGATTATTATACCATCCATTGTGACCACGATTTTCTTGGGGGCTTTTTGGTCGCGTTTTAATTCTGTAGCAGCATGTACTTCAATGATTGTGGGTAGCCTTGTGACTGTTTTTACCGTTTATTTTCCAGACATGATTGCCCCTTTATCTAAGTTTGTTGGAGGACCAGTAAACGGCGAATACATATATATGAGAGCTTTGTTTGGAATGGTGTTAACGGGAACTATTGGAGTTATTGTAACACTGTTTACTTCGCCAGCTCCGAAGAAAAAGGTCAAAGGGCTTACCATTGATACTTTAAAAGAAGCTATAATAAAATATAAGGGTGGAGAGCCTCATTTTGAGGTGGGTGAAAAGCTTCGGCGCTTAAATGTTAAGATAAATAATAAGTTGGATATTGATCAGGTGGCTGTTTCTTCTGCGAACATGGATCGTCTTAAAGCTCAAGAAGGCGATATGATTTATGTGGAAGATAGTCGTTGGTGGTTAGGGGGGCTTCGTTCTCATCATGTTAAAGTTGTAGAAGACAAAAGTCTTTCTGATGGAGACGTGAGTATGTCAGATAGTACGTTTAAGGAAGCCTACTTACTAGAAGGGCGACCTGTCACTCTTGAGAAAATCTTTTAAATACCATTTTCTTTTTTAATTCATGATTGTATTTCCTGAAGTTTTCTATAAGTCCAGCCTTAAGACGCCACTGGGTGTTGTTGAAGTGTTCATAGGTGAAAAAGGGCAGGTTTTTAAAATAAAATGGAGCTCTTCAAAAAAAACTCTTTTTTCTCTAAAAAGGCTCCCTCAGGCTGTGGCTAAAACTTCTAAAGATCTCCAGTGGCAATTAGAAGAATACTTTAAAGGTACTCGGAAAACATTAGAGGTTCCTTATTTGTTAAGGGGTACCGGTTTTCAAATAAAAGCCTGGAAAGCTCTTAAAAAAATTCCTTACGGTTCAGTTATTTCTTATAAAACGCAGGCCAAATGGTTAGGCAGTGAAAAAAAGGCCATTGCAGTGGGACAGGCCAATAAGAGAAATCCTTTGCCTCTTTTATTTCCCTGTCATCGCGTGGTGGGGTCAAAAGGATTGGGAGGATATCATGGGGGGCTATGGAGAAAAAAATACCTTTTGAATTTGGAAAAGGAGAACTCCTAGGACCAGAGGTATGGTCTTCTCATCTAGATTGTGAAAGTACTCTTTAAACATTTCAGAGTACCTTC
>RFKI01000187.1 GCA_003694355.1 Bdellovibrio sp. | reverse complement strand
GCCAATACAGTGGTAACCACAAGCCATGATGACAAGGGACGCTCTCATTGCTGGATGGGGTTGCGTTTTCAAACAAAACCTCAAAGTCAGCCTCAGGATATCATTCTTCATGTGCGCATGTTAGATCGTTTGCGTTTGATGCAGCAGGAGGCTTTAGGGGTTTTGGGGGTGAACCTGTTGTTTGCGGCTTTTTATCTTGTGGACCTGGAAACGGAATTTGTGGCCTCTTTGGTGGAAAACATCGGCTTTGATCGTTTGGAAATTGATTTTCTAAAATTTTCTGGGGATGCGTTAAAGCACATTGACAACAATCGCTTGAGTCTGGAGCTCGTTCGACAAGGGCTAACCAAGTCAGTGATGTTTTCTCCAGAGGGAGAAGCCTTATTGGCCGCAGACACCCTTTACGGAAAGCCCGTGGTGGTGCAGAAAGGCACCTTTCGTCCGATTATTAATACCAATGTGCAAATTCTTGAGAAGGGTTTAGAACAGGTTCAAAAAGTCACTTCGAAAGCGCCCTTGGTTTGTTTTGAAGTCTCTATTTCAAAATTTTATGAAAAGGAGAGCGGGGTTGCTGAGGAGCAGTGGGATGTGCCAGATATTCTAGCACGAGTGCAAACCATTGGAGCTTTAGGATACCATGTGATGGTTTCCAAATATGCTCTTTATTCTTCTTTAAAAAAGCACTTGCGCCGGTGCACTTCAGAAGAAATTATTTTCTTTATAGGGGCTGATTCGTTGGACAAGCTCTTGGATTCTCAGGTTTATGAAGAATATCCTGGTGGGTTGCTCGGGGCGATGGGGCAGCTTTTTGATAAGAACACCAGGGTTTATGTGTACCCTTACAAAACAAAGGCGTTGTGTTTGACTGCAAAAACTTTTTCGCCCTCTCCTCAACAACAGTCTCTCTATCGTTATTTTTTGGAAAACCATTATCTGGAGGATATTCTGGGGTGTGATGAGGTGGACTCTTCCATTCGCTCAGATGATGTGCGTGACATGTTGGCTCAGGGGAACAAGGAGTGGGAAAAACACGTTCCAGAGCCTGTATGCCAGCTTATTAAAGAGAAAAAATTTTTTGGCTATAAAGAGAAATAAAAGTCTTTATTTAAAAACCAACTTTCCATTTTGTGGGTCCACCGTGACTTGAACAGAGCCCCCTTTGCTGAGTTTGCCAAATAAAATATCATCCACAAGGGGCTTTTTCAGGTACTCATCCACCGTTCTTGCAAAAGGGCGGGCTCCATAGGCGGGGTCATGTCCCTTTTCGAAAAGCCACTCAAGGGCTTGAGGGGAGAGGGAAAGATCAATGTTTTTTTCTTTAAGCTGTGTTTTTAGCTCATTCACAAATTTTTCCACCACTCTAAGGAGCAGGGGTTTATCAAGGGCTTTGAATTCCACCACGGCATCCAGACGGTTCAGGAATTCAGGGCGAAAAGTTTTTTTAATGGCTTCCAAAGAGCGATCAGAGGGCGCACTTTGAATCACCCCCATACCTCCTTTGGAAGATTCAAAAGCTCCTGCGTTGCTGGTCATGATTAAAATGGAGTTGGTAAAATGGGCCACTTTCCCGTTGGAGTCAGTGAGTTTTCCGCTGTCCATGACTTGAAGAAGAATATTGATAAGATCCGGGTGTGCCTTTTCAATTTCATCCATAAGCACAACAGCATAAGGCTGCTTGGTGATGGCTTCGGTGAGCAGTCCTCCTTCTTCGTAGCCCACATACCCTGGAGGAGCACCCACCAAGCGGGACACCGCATGTTTTTCCATGTATTCACTCATATCAAAACGTAAAAAGGGCACGCCCAAATGATGGGCTAGTTGTTTGGCCACTTCGGTTTTGCCAACGCCTGTGGGGCCTGCAAACAGAAAAGAACCAATGGGCTTATCCTGACGACTGATGCCCGTGCGGGAGAGTTTAATGGAGGCTACCAGCTTTTCAATGGCCTTATCCTGACCAAAAATATGTTTTTTAAGCTCTGCCTCCAGGTTTTTGAGCTTTTCTTTGTCAGAAGAGGAAACGCTTTTAGGAGGAACGCCTGCCATTAAGGACACCACTTTCTCCACATCGCCCTGTCGCACCACTTTAATGCCGCTGCCTTTGGCTTGAATGCGTTTGCGAGCCCCCACCTCATCCATCACATCAATGGCTTTGTCGGGGAGATGACGACCGTGAAGATACTTTTGGGAAAGCTCTGCACAAGCACGAATGGCAGAACGAGTGTACTTAACCTGGTGGTGTTTTTCATAGCGCTCTTTGAGGCCTTCTAAAATGGCCACGCAATCTTCCACAGAGGGCTCTTTCACATCAATCTTTTGAAAGCGTCTGGCCAGAGCTCGGTCTTTTTCGAAGTGCGCCCGGAATTCCTTATAAGTGGTGGAGCCAATGCAGGAAAGAGTGCCATTGGCCAAGGCGGGCTTGAGCAAGTTGGAGGCATCCATGGCCCCGCCTGTTGTGCCACCCGCTCCCACAAGAGTATGAATTTCATCAATAAACAAAATGGCATGAGGTTGCTTTTTCACTTCTTGAACCACGGCTTTAATGCGTTCTTCAAAATCACCGCGGTATTTGGTTCCTGCTAACAGGGCCCCCATGTCCAGCGAGTAAATCACCGCATTTTTCAGACTATCTGGAACCTGACCTGCTACAATTCGTTGAGCCAGCCCATCAGCCAGAGCTGTTTTTCCCACCCCCGCTTCTCCAATGAGAAGGGGGTTGTTTTTGGTTCTTCGAGACAGAACCTGAATCATGCGCTCCAAAATATCTTCGCGACCAATCAGAGGGTCGGATTGCCCCTTCATGGCTTTTTCGTTCAGGTTCACAGCAAACTTTTGAAGGGGGGAGCCTTGAGGGCCTGGAGGGAGCTCCTTGGGGCTGCCTTCAGGGGCCTCTTGAGGAGAAGGGGTTAAGGCGCTAGGGCCGTGAGAAATATACCGAACCACATCATAACGAGTAAGCCCTTCGGACTCCAGACAGTAAACGGCAAAGGAGCTTTCTTCTGCATAAAGGGCCACTAACAGATGGCCACTTGTGACCTCTTCTTTTCCACTACTTTGCACTTGAATGGCCGCTCTTTGAATTAGGCGTTGAAAAGCCAGGGTGGGTTCAGGTTTCCAGGAAGAGCCAGGCGGGAGTTCTGCAGGGTCTACGCGTGGGCACTCTTCTTCTATGTACTTAACGAGCTTTTCTCGAAGACGAGGCACTTGAACACCTGAGTGCGAAAGGAGTTCCTTGATTTCCGGGTTATCCAGAAGAGCTAGCAACACATGTTCCAGACTTACAAATTCACAATGCCCTTGTTGGGCTAATTGAACAGCATCGTTGAGAGATTTTTCCACATGAGGACTTAACATGAGCCTCACTCCTTTTCATAAATACATTGTAAGGGATGTTGGTGTTTTTTTGAATAGTTGTTCACTTGATAGACTTTGGTCTCCGCCACTTCCTTGGAGTAAACGCCGGCCACTCCCGCTCCTTCATGATGCACTTGAAGCATAATGCGATTGGCTTCGCTCAGAGACTTTTTAAAAAACTTTTGTAATACATGCACCACGAAGTCCATGGGGGTGAAGTCATCATTAAGCAGCACCACCTTATACATATCGGGAGGCTTCACTCGAGGGCGAGTGAGGGTTTGGGCCTCTTCTTCTGGGGCTGAAAGCCAGACCTTTGTCATTGTTTCAAGTTTAGACGAACTCACTTTTTTAGTATGAGTGTGGCTCAAAAGAAGTCAATCTGGACTTTATGAAAAAAAAAATTGTAAACTCTTGTTTTTTTATAATAGAATAAAACCTAAAGAAAAAATGCGATTGATTTTGTTTTGACAAAAGAATGTTTTTTAAGAGGGGGATTCCATGAAATTTTTATTGAAAAAGCGTCGAGGAGGTTTTTCTCTGGTTGAGTTGATGGTGGTGGTGGCCATTATTGCATTATTGGCAGCCATTGCAGTGCCTCAGTATCAGAAGTTTCAGGCCAAGGCTAAACAATCAGAGGCTAAAACCAATTTAGGGGGTCTTTACACGGCCGAGCAGGCCTTTTTCACAGAGTGGAACCAGTATTTTGCAGATTTTCGGGATATTGGCTATGAAGTGCGCGGTAACCTGTACTACAATGTGGGATTTGGAG
>RFKI01000186.1 GCA_003694355.1 Bdellovibrio sp. | reverse complement strand
CCCTTACGGCATTCAATGGAACTTTCAAGAACCTCCACAAGAAATTTTTATAACTGGTTTTTCGCAACAAATTTCTCAAGCCTTTTGTAAACTCTTTCAGTCTTTGATCTCTGAGCTCAGCCCTGAAGAACGACAAAATATGGCCATTGACCTGGACGTCAAAGAAGACTCTCCTTCCACCGTATCTATTCTGATTTCAGCCCCTCTTTCTTCTTTCCAATCCCAGTTTGGCGCCCAGCTCCATCTAAGCCTTGGGCTCTCCATGGCTCATCGCATATTTGCTTCGCATCGTGGAATCCTTGAACTTTCTTCCCAGACCTCTCAGAAAATAACGGCAAAAATTTCTTTTCAACGTCCAGATTTCAAGTCTCAAAGCCAAGTTTTTGACGGGGAAATTTGACACTTCAGAGAGGCTCTTCCTAGAATGAAGTGTGGGAGGGCATTTCAAAGCAACACCGCCATCCCTGCTCTCCACGAAGGAGAAGCCAAAAACCAGGAAGGAAGGCCTATGCAACGTATTCTTGTCGTCGATGATGAAACGAGTCTTCGAACAGCCCTTTTTCGAGCTCTTGATGGAAAAGGGTACCAAGTGATCACTGCCAGTAACGTTAAAGAAGCTTTATTGCTCGGACAAACTGGCAAAAAACTGGATTTGGCTTTAATTGACCTACGCCTTCCCGATGGAGATGGCATTGATCTCATGACTCAACTTAAAAGTTATCACCCTCACTGCCAAGTCCTTATACTCACTGGGTTTGGAACCATTGAGCTAGCCATTAAAGCAACCCAAAAGGGTGCTGCTCATTTTGTAACTAAACCTTTTAATCTAGAAGAAATTCTACATCTTGTAGACACTCTTCTGATGCAAAGCCAGCTTAAAAAAGAAAATGAAGTTTTAAAAAAAGCACTTTATCAAAAATATCACTTTGAAAACATCATCGGAAAAAGTCCAGCTATTACAAGAGTCTTGGAGCTTATAGAACGAGTTTCATCATCGAGCTCAACGGTTCTTATTACAGGAGAAAGTGGTACAGGAAAAGAGCTTGTGGCTAAAGCCATTCATTTCAACTCTCCACAAGCAAACAACCCCTTTGTTCCCATTAATTGTGGAGCCATCCCTGCCGAGCTGATGGAAAGTGAGCTCTTTGGCCACGTCAAAGGAGCTTTTACAGGAGCCACACAAAACCGAATAGGACGCTTTGAAATGGCTGATAACGGCACCATATTCCTTGATGAAATTGCTGAAATGCCCCTTTCTCTTCAGGTAAAACTCTTACGAGTTTTACAAGAACGGAAATTCGAACCCGTCGGTAGTACAAAAACTGTTACATGTGATGTCCGCGTTATTGCAGCTACAAACAAAAACCTTGAAAAAGAGGTTAAAGAAGGTCGCTTTAGAGAAGACCTTTACTATCGCCTCAATGTGATTCCCATAGAAATTCCCAGCTTAAGGGAAAGAAAAAGTGATATTCCTCTCTTGCTTCATCACTTTATTCAGCACTTCAATAAGACTAAAGGGCAAAGCATCAAAGGCATCTCCCAAGAAGCTCTAAAATATTTAATGGATTACTCTTGGCCTGGAAATATTCGAGAGCTTGAAAACCTTGTTGAGCGCCTGGCTATTTTAAAGGGAGTTGGTATCATTGATGTCAATGACCTACCATCCAAATACAAAGGGGAACAACACACCTCTATTACGGCGTCTGATGATATTTTTCCTGAAGAAGGATTAGATTTCAATTCGGCTGTTGACGCCTTCGAAAACAAACTCATTCTAAAGGCTCTTGAAAAAACCGGATGGAACCGCAACCAAGCCGCTATTCTTTTAAGATTAAATCGAACAACCCTCGTGGAAAAAATCAAAAAGAAAGGCCTTAAGCCACCGCCAGACCTCATTCCTCACCACAGACATCGCTCAGCTCATACTTAATTAAAGAATATCATTCTGCCTTATTTAACGACCAATCATAAGGCAAAAAATCTAAAGACCATTTTTTTGATTTAATGGCTGGCACCTCCGATGGGTGAGATGCCAGCTCTTCAGCATACTGAGCAAAGAAATTCCTTAGAGAGCCATATTTTCCTTTTTTAAAATCATCTCCGTACCAATCAAAAATCTTGGAAACTTCTAAAGTGTTTTTTTGCGAATTATATCGATTTCTTTCTCGATCCGATAAAAAAAGCCTTACGGCATGCTCTAATTGTTGGTCCAAACGATTTGCCACAAAAGCCTCTTTTTGTAAGGCTGGACACCCCACTGAAGCACAGTTAAAAGCAAAATGCACTCGAGGTTCATTATAGTGATGACTTTCTCGAACTAACTCATGTTCAATTTTATCCAAATAAGCCTTTTCTCCAAAAAGAGTAAAAAACTTTCTTTTCCACGGAGACCGGAAAAAAGGAAATCCTTCTCTTAAATCCTTAATAGATTTAAGGTGAGGGTATTTCGTTAAAACTAGCTTAATCGTTAGGGCATTATATAGATTAAAAAAATAAGCCAATTGCTGATTCTTGTTCCACTGATCAAACTCTACTTTCTTCACAGCTAGAGAAGCATTAATGTACTTTTCCAGCTTTTGACGATTGACCTGCCCATACTTAAAACGAGAAGCCTGCCCTCCTCGAATCAAAACTACATTTTTCTTTAAAATTTGATCCCATAAAGCATGAGAGTGATCAAAAGACCAACTTGTAACTCCTGTTAACAAAGCAACAAGAAAAAAGAAAGCTTGATATAACATAAGCCCCCCTCAAGTATCTTCTCACTTTAACACGATGGTTCTATAAGTAAAGACCTTAATGTCTGGAGTCCACGGCTCTTGAGATAACCCAGCCTTCACTTTTAAATGCTTCACAAAATCCACAGGTTGAGGCAAGCTCTCCCAAACGGATGGTAAAAAAGTTCCCCGCCTCCACCCTTTTTGTAAAATAACTCCATCCCGAAAGGGGACAAGAGCTTGTATAAGCTCTTCTTCAGAAGAAACAGGTAAGGGCTGCGGAGGGGTCAACACTGAAATGCTTATAGAAAGCTGATCAAACTCTTTAGAACTTACGGGAGGAAAACGCGGGTCTTTATAAGCTGCATTGTAAGCATTCTGCGCAATATCTAAGATCAACGGTTGATGAGCCTCTAAAGAACCAATGCATCCTCGAAGATGACCATTTTTTTCCAAAGTCACAAAAGTTGCCATGGGCTCTAATAAAAAAGAAGGAACATTTTGAAGAGAAGGGGTTACTTTTTTTTCAAAAATAGCCTCTCTGGCCACCTTTAAAAGAAGGTCCTTATGTTGAAAGAGTTTTTGTTTTAAACTCTCTATAGCACTTTCTTCTTTCATCTCCATAAAATTTTCCTATTAAACAACAGCATAAGCACCATATCCAACCACTTCAGACTTAAGCCCTGTAATGTCCCCTGAATTCTTTACATCAAGCACTACAACCTCTTCTTGTCTGTTTTTTAAAAACTTTAAAAGACCAACAATGGGAGTGCGCCCACAGGCATCTTCATAAGACAAAGCCTGATAATTTTTTGCTAGAATATTTCTTGTAGTTTCCAGGTCTTTTTCTTTAGCTATTTCATAAGGCAAATAATGACTCAGATCAGAGCTAATCAGAAAAAAAACACCAGGCTGTCCCCATAATTTTTCAAGAACAACTTCCACTTTATCTGCCGAATGACCTCCTGTGATCAATGGCAAAATTTTAAATTTTTTTTGTAAACTAACCTGAAGAAAAGGAATTTGCACCTCCAAACTGTGCTCTTTCTGATGCGCTTCTGGTAAAACGAAAATATCTTCCTTTATTTTTTCAAGCAACTCCAAATCAATATCCACGCTACCTAAAGGCGTTTCCCAACAGCTTTCCCTGGAAAGAGCCAAACCCTCAAACGAAACATAATGAGAAGCCCCAATAAGAACCACCGTATTTATTTGCTCTCTCATTGAAGATAAAATTTTATAGGCCTTAGCAGCAATGGGCCCAGAATAAATATATCCAGCATGAGGAACAATAAAAGCTTTAGGAACCGAGGGCAGTTTCACCTGTGGAGCTCTCTCTAAAAGCTCTTCGACCATAGAGAGTAACACTTTCGAGTCAGACGGATAAAAGGTTCCTGCCACAGCAGGCGGACGACAATGTTCCATAACATTTTAAAACTGAAATCATTCTGTCTTTTGTCAAGGTGCCACATTGACAAAAACGAAGCCACATACACATTAACCTTATGGAACAACTTATACAAAATCACACTGTCTCTGGAAAGTTCTGGCATGCTCTTGATGATGGACGCATCCAATGTGACCTTTGTCCTCGATATTGTAAACTAAAAGAAGGACAAAGAGGCCTTTGTTATGTTCGAGCCAATCAAAATCACCAAATGGTTTTAACCACCTACGGGTTATCCAGCGGTTTTTGCATTGACCCTATTGAAAAAAAGCCTCTTAACCACTTTTTACCAGGAACGCCCACTTTTTCCTTTGGGACAGCTGGGTGTAATCTTTCCTGTAAATTTTGCCAAAATTGGGATATCAGCAAATCCCGAGAAATAGAGACTCTGAGCCAATCTGCATCACCAGAAACCATTGCCAAAACAGCTAAAAAATATGGGTGTCGCTCTGTCGCCTTCACATACAATGACCCTGTTATTTTCTATGAATATGCCAAAGATGTTGCCGAAGCTTGTCACCAGGAAAATATAAAGACGGTAGCCGTCACAGCGGGGTATATCACAGAGCAAGCACGCCCTGCCTTTTTTGAATTCATTGATGCCGCTAATATCGATCTTAAGTCTTTTAGTGAAAAGTTTTACCAAAAGCTCTGTGCAGGGCATTTGCAGCCCGTCTTAGACACCCTCCTCTACCTAAAAAAAGAAACATCCGTCTGGTTTGAAATCACAACCTTGTTAATTCCTGGAGAAAATGACTCTAAAGAAGAACTCAATGAAATGACCAAATGGATTGTAAATAATCTAGGTCCAGATGTCCCCCTTCACTTTTCAGCCTTTCATCCTGACTATAAATTAACAAATAAACCCTTTACGGCCTTGGACACTCTCTTAAT
>RFKI01000185.1 GCA_003694355.1 Bdellovibrio sp. | reverse complement strand
GGCTAAAAAAGAGAAAGAAAAATTACGTTTGCAAGCTCTGGAAAATGAAAAGAAAGAGTTTGCACTAAACAAATACCAGCAATTAATTAGGAACATTATTAACACCAACCTATTATCAAAGGCAAAAATCAGAAAAAAGCAAAAGCAGATTGCAGCACTGAAGGCTAAAACCGCTAAAGAACTCAAAAAATTAAGAGTTCAGCGGGCTAAAGTAGAAGCTCGATTGGAAAAAACAAAATCAGATCTATCTTTAGCTCAAAGAGCTCTTTCCATCGAAGAAAGAAAGAAAGAAGAACTTATCTCTCAATTAAAAAGCTTGAAGCAGCAGTATAAGGAACAAAAAGAAAAATTAAAAGAAGAACTGGAGAATCGTCAAAAAGAGTTAAGAGCTCAGTATGAACAAAAGTTAAAGCGTCAAAAGCTGTCAGCTCTTCAAAAAGCAAAGGCTTTAAAGAAGTATAGAGAACAAATGAGGAAAGTGGAAGAGCAATACAAGAAAAAGGTGGGTAGTTTAAGTAAAAAGATTTCTGAGTCAGAAAGAGAGTTAAAAAGAGCTCAATTTAATTTAAATGCTAGAAAGCGTCTAGCTCAAAGAATCAAGAAGAATTTTCAAAAGGCTGGAATCAAAGCAAAAGTGGATCCTAAAACAGGAGACGTGATTCTCACTTTTGGCGATGAATATTTTGATATGGGAAAGGCAAACTTGAAGCCAAAGATGAAAAAAATTCTTGAAAAGTCCATTCCTATATATGCAAAGAGCTTATTTGAGGATAAAGAAGTCGCTAAAAAACTATCTTATGTTGAAATCGTCGGTTTTGCTTCTCCAACTTATAAAGGAAAATTCGTTGATCCTCAAAGTATTAAGCCAGAACATCAAGAAGCTGTGAAGTATAACTTAGACTTAAGTTATAAACGTGCTCGTTCTATTTTTGAATATATTTTTGACACAAAGAAAATGAAGTTTGGATGGCAGAAAAAACTTAGAAAGATGGTTAAAGTTTCAGGGCAGGGTTTTTTGTCTGAAGATCCAAAAGAAAGAGCGATGGCTGAAGAAATGTCAGCAAAAGAATATTGTAAAAAGTTTGATTGTAAAAAAGCTCAGAGAGTGATTATTAAATTTGATTTAGAAGATAAATAAAAAGGGGAAAGAGTTATGGTTTCTCAATCATTTATTCAAAAAGTCGTGGATAATTTGGTTTTATTTTCTACAGATTATCTGATGCCAGTCATGGCAATAACTTTTTGTATCGGAATTATCTTGCGTATTTATAGCTGGTATGCTTTGAAAAGAGAGGAGTTTTTTGTTTTACAATTTAAAAAACGAGTTGATATTTTTCTGGCCGATTTGCCTCCCTATAAAAAGATATCTTTTTTTACTACAGTCAAGCACTGGTTGCTGATCACCTATTATGAAATTTTTGAAGTGAAGTCTCTTTTGCAAAGACGAAAACTAGACCCTCTTATGACTTGGAGTGATTCTGTCTTTTGGACAAAAAGAGGATTTGCGTGGTTGGTTAAAGATGTTTTAAGAAAGGTTCGTAATTTACGTTATGAAGCTCAACAGCCTCGACTACATGAGATTTCAAAAAACTCTTTTGAAACGAATCCTTGTTTTACAAAGGTGCTTGGGAAAGTTCCAACAGGTCTAATTAATGATTTGCTAAATATTTTGCCAGGATTGTTTATTGTAGGTGGAATTTTTGGGACTTTCTTGGGAATCATGAAAGGGCTTCAAAGTTTTCATGGTATGGATTTGAAAGACATTGAAGGTTCCCAAAAGATTATGGAGACTTTCCTTTTGAAAGTTTCTTTTTCCATGAGCACTTCTATTGTGGGAATTTTCTTTTCAGTTTTAATGACTATTTTTAATACAGTTTTTTCTGCTGAAAAAGTTTTTATCAATACAGTAGAAACTTTTGAGAACACTTTGTACTCTCTTTGGCAGAGAAGTGATAGCAATGATATTCCAAAGGATGATTTGGAGTTTGATGAGAATAAGGACCCCGTAGAAGCATTAGCAGAAAAAGCTTTAGATCAGGAATTTGAGAAGTTTAAAAACTGGGATAAGGAAAAAGGTCCTGAGAGAACGAGAGAGAAAGTGAAGAAAGTCTCTTGAGCCTTTTATAAGAGGATATGTCTAGTAAGGAATTAAGTGTTTGCAAGATACAGATCATTTCAACAGAAGGAATCTATGAAAAGTATGTTGAAGCGGTCGAGTTTACCTTAGGTCGCTCTGCCAAACACTCTGACTTGAATCTTCCATTTAAAGGAATTAGTCGAAAGCATTTAAAGGTTTTTATAAAAGACGGAACTATCTATTTACAAGATTTAGCTTCAAAGTATGGGACTTTTTTAAATGGAACGCAGTTAGAAGCTGGAAAAACTGTTAAATATCAGCCCTTTGATATCATTCAGTTTGGTAAGGTCCCTGAAGTGGTGATTTACATGCGTCCGGTTTTAAAAGCGGAGTGGAGTCATTTGGAGTCCAAGGATGAATTTATTCATCGTTTTTCAAAAGTGAAAATGTCAAAGGTTTTCTCAGGCCTTCTTTCAAAGGAAGAAGATGTTGCGTCCTCTGAGCCATGAAGGTTTTGGGAGGATGACCAAAAGATCTTAGTGCAGGTTAAAAGACTTCTAGAGTCTGCAGAACGTATTGGAGAAGAGTTAAAAAAATCTCAGGAAAAAGAGGCGCAAGTTCTCATAGGTGGAGCTCAAGAGTTAAGAGAGCGTTTGAAAGAGAAAGCGGAAGAAGAAGCAAAAAAAATATTCCTTCAGAAGAAGGGTGAAGCCCAGGTGATTGCTGAACAAATTGTCGAAGAAGCACAGAAGGAAAAGGAGAAGGCATTAGAAGAAGCTCAAAGAAAGGTGATGGAAGCTCAGGATTCGGCCAACGAAATTCTTGAGAAAGCTCAACAGGAAAAAGTGCAAATAGAGGAAGAGGCAAGAAGAAAAATTCAAGAGGCGCAAGAAACAGCAAACCAAATTCTCGAAGAAGCCAAAGAGGAAACTCGTCGACAAGTAGAAGAAATAGAAAAGGAAAAAGCTCTTTTTTTTCAGGAGCAGGAGGATCAAAGGGAAAAGCTAGAGGAAGAAATAGCCTCGCGAAAAGCTGAATTGGAGAAAGCTTTAGAAGAAAGAGAAAGAACATTTCTGGAGGAGATAAAAAGAAGAAAACAAGATATTTTGTCAGAAGCGAAAAAAGAGGCTCAGGCTCTTCTGGATGAAGCAAGAGAGAGGGCAGAAGGGATTCTTGCAGATGCTGAGGGTCGGTCTGAAGAGAGACTGAAAAAACTTAAAATGAAAGAAAAGGAATTGAGAGTCAAATGGGAAGAAGAGAAAAATAAAATTCTTGAGGAGGCTCAGAAAGAAGCAG
>RFKI01000184.1 GCA_003694355.1 Bdellovibrio sp. | reverse complement strand
GTTCAACACCTTGGTTGAAAGGAGAAAATAACTCCTTGGGGCGTGTACGAGCTTTCACTCCCACATAGGCCATGTACCAAGGATTTTTTTCCACTCCAAGAGAGTAGAGAAGAAGAAAACTTTGATCGTCTTGCGTAATGGAGAACCAACGGTCATAGTCAATGAGCTTTCGAAGCCCTTTACCAGGATCTAATTGTTCTAATCTGGCTTGAGCATCAGCTCGGGCCAGAGGACCTGCCCTTAGAAGATTAACAGACTTCGGATAGGAAACACAATTGTTTCCACCTCTTAGATCTGTGAATTTTAAATAGGGCTGAATAATAATACGAGGAAATAGATCCTTAGGATTATTGACTTGAGAAAGACTGTTGAAAAGCTCAACGCGTTCCAGGCTTTCTCGATTTCTTTTGGTGAGATTTTTTAGAATGGTTTTTCTGACGCCCTCTAAAATCAGCCCACCGTCAAGATCTCTGAATTCTTTGCCTGGTTTTAAGAGATGGTGCTTGGTCAGGTTATAAATGAGCTTGACCCGATAGGATTGTTCCAAACGGTATGCCGTTAAGATATTTGCAGCAAAATACCAGCTATAAGCTCCTTGAACAGAACACCTTTGTCTGAAAACCTGGAATAAACTTTGGGTGACATTTTGTGTGATCAGGTTAATGGGGTTAAATCCAGCTAAGCCTCCCACAGATGTTACAGGGATGGCTGTAATGGCATTTCGTTCACCATACTTGCAAAGAGTTTCCCTTGTATTTCTGTCTGAAAGTGCGTTTTTATAATAAATGATGCAAATAGAAGGTGGGCGGTTGGGGGGGTGAAAGGGTTGTTCATCTAAGGAAAGAGGTAAAGGGGAAGAAAGATCGTAAGGAAGGCGATTGACGGGGTTATTGGCTTCGCCCAGTGTGCCGATGACTCGATATCGCCAGGCCAGCAACTTCCAGGCTTGACGGATCTGATAATTTTGATGAGCAATGGCATTTAAGATTTCAGCTTGTTTGGTGGCTGCATAATAGGCGCCTAAGTCCACAGCGTTTTGCAAATTGATTTTGTCATGAACAATCATTCCAATATTGATGGACATGGCAAAAAAAACAAAGAGGATCTGAAAAATAATGGCGATAAATATAGCCATTTGTCCAGAATTGTTAAGGACAGGAGTGGTTTTTGACATTTAAAGGCTTTCCCCTCACACTAGAAAAATATGTTTTATTTTAACAGGTTTTATCTTTTTTTTCTAGGCTCCCTTTTTTTTCTGAATGTAGCCTATGGGGAAATTCTTTTTGAAGGTTATTATCGTATTTTAGCCTCAAAAAAACCTATCGGTTATTTTATTCAACGTTATGAGTTTTTGAAAAAAGAAAAAATTTTTTCTTCCAAGTATTATATTTATGCCAATAATGGAGCCACCCAAGTGACAGAAAGTCTTAAAGCTCAATCCACATCCAAATTTGAACCTCTTCAGTATGCCTACACCTCTGTTGTAAAAGGCGTTGGTCAAAAAACAGCAAAAGTTAAAATGATTGATGTGAAATTTAAAAAGGGACGGATGGTGGGGTTTGTGGCAAATGGTCGGCATCGTCAACAGTTAAACACCAAGATAGAGAAAGGAGTATTTTTATCAACTTTTTTAGGTTATATGATGCTAAAGAAGGGTTTAAGTCCTCAAAGAAAATTTTCCTATAAGGCCATTGCTGAGGAAGAGGCCCAAGTATTTCCTGGAACTGCAGTGATTGTGTCTGAAGAAAAGTTTAGAGGAATTCCCGCTTTTAAAATTCTAAACACCTTTAAAAATTCCAAGTTTGTATCTTATTTATCGACTAAAGGCGAGGTGCTTTTTACATTTGCTCCTTTGCAACAGGTGAATGTGGAATTAGTGGATCGCCCTCTTGAAGCCACAAAGTCTTTTCCTGTGCCTCAAAAAACTTTAAAAGCTCTTTTCGGGCAAGTTCCTTTAGGAAAAAAACATCAGCCTTTGTCTGTGCTTCCAAAGAAACCTTCCAAAGCAGGACCTTGATGGGGCTTTCAAAGGAGCTTTGATATTTCTATTAAAACATGGTCTAATAATTAAAAGAGTTTGGACGTTCTTGGAGAAAAGAGTATGAACCCCGAAAAAATAGGACAGCTTTTTGTTATTGGACTAGAAGGCCCCTTTTTATCTGAAGATGAGGCGCGTTTTATTGTTGAAAATAATATTGGTGGAGTGATTCTTTTTGATCGCAACTGTCAGTCTCCAGATCAGATTCATCAACTGTGTACAGATATTTATAATTTAAGGTTTAAGCAGCCAGAGAAACTCCCTCTTTTTATTGGTATCGATATGGAAGGGGGACGGGTGCAGCGTTTAAAACCCCCTTTTACGCAGTGGCCACCTTTACAGCGTCTTGAAAAGCTGGATTCCACCTCCATGGCTTTTAAGTTGGCTTTGGCCATGGGGCAGGAGTTACGGGCTGCAGGAATCAATCTGGATTTTGCTCCCTGTGTGGACGTGCTCACGAATCCACAAAATCAGGTGATCGGCGATCGATCCATAGGCAAAGACCCTGAGCATGTGGCCAAGATGTCTTCCGCTCTTGTACGCGGTTACATTAAGTCAGGGATTGTTCCTTGTGCCAAACATTTTCCAGGGCATGGAGACACGGTGGCCGATAGCCATGAAGAGTTACCAGTGCAAGACACTTCCTATGAAGATTTGCAAAAAAGAGAACTGATTCCATTTAAAAAGGTTTTTCGGGCACGACTGGACATGGTAATGACAGCTCATATTCAGTTTAAAAATATAGATTCAGAGTGGCCCGTGACACTTTCTCCTCATTTTATTCAGGATATTTTAAGAAAAGATTATCGTTTTCGAAATTTGGTGATTACAGATGACCTGGATATGAAAGCTCTTACCAATCACTACTCCAAGGAGCAAATTCCGGTACAGGCTTTAAAGGCTGGTTGTGACTTGTTGCTTTATTGCAATGATCCAGAAAGTCCTCAGGTGGCCTTGGAAGCACTTAAAAAATCTTTACAGGATGGGCAGTTAAGTGCTCAAAGGGTGGAAGAGAGCTATTCAAGGGTTATGCATCTTAAGAAAACCAAATTGACCCCTTTAACTCCATTATCTTGGGAAGATGCCCGGAAGGTGATTGGTCACCCTGATCATTTGAGGCTTTCCAAGGCCATTAACGATGGACAGATTTTGGAAGATCTGAAGCTGTCCTAGCCAAGGCATCAAGAACCCATTGTCTTTTTTGAAAGGGATAGGGCTTAATATATTTTACGGGATTTACAAATCGGCCATTTTTCTTAACAGCAAAATGAAGGTGCGGTTTTGTACAGTAACCTGTGCAACCCACAAGCCCAATAAGTTCCCCAGTTTTTACAAAGTAGCCTTTTTTAATGTGTTTTGCGATGTAACTCATATGATTAAAAAAGGACTGTAAGCCATTGGGATGTTGAATGACAACAAATCGTCCTGCTCCTCGAGTGCGTCCAGTTCGGAGGACTTTTCCTTTAAGGGGCGCAAATATTTTAGCTCCCTTGGGAAGCTCGAAGTCAACACCGAGATGAGCTTTTCTAATGTGTTTGATGGGGTGGAAGCGGTGATATTCAAAGGGACTTGAAATGCGGATGTAACTAACAGGAGAATACAGAGGCCGTTCATAAAGCCAATCAGTTGACTCTGTATTGACAAAAGCGCCACCTTTGGGAAAAGGAATAAAAGTGCGCTTTTCTATTTTGCCATTGATTTCCAAAGCCGTGTTTAAAACTTCTCCATAACGAATAAAGTGACCTTTAAAATATTTTTTTTCCACTTCCAGAGAAAAGAAGGCTCCTTTTTTTAGCTTTTTTGAAAGATTGGGAATGTACAGGTAGGCGTCCAGAAATCGATAAGCCACTTGTTGGTTAGGAATTTTTTTTTGAATGCTTGTTATGAGGGAACCTTTTATAAATCCACTTGCTTGAATCACTCTTGTTTCAAGAGGGATTTTGCGAATGTCTGTGCCCGCAGACTGGCGACCTTTTTTCCAAAACACATAAACCCAATTTTTGTGTTTATCAAAAAAAAGAATTTCGTAAAGAGAGGCAGTTTTTTGAACCAAATACAGATCATTAGGGCTTAGGGTGTATGAAGGTGGAAGGGGGTAGTGAGCAAGAATCTGTTGAATTTGCTTTTGAGAAAAACGGTGTGCTTTTAATAAGGAATACACCGTTTGTCCCCTCTTTATTTTTAAAAGCCTCACTTGAGGTTTCACAGGTTTGGAATTATGTTGAAGTTGAAGGGAAGCTAAAGAGCCAATGGATAAAAAAAGAGTGAATAAGAAAATAATTCGATTCACATATCACCTTATATTTATATTTTTCTTTGAGCTTACCTCAAATTTGGCCTTTGCCCAATACTTTATTGGACCTCGGGCGAGTGGAACAGGGGAAGCTTTTCGAGCTAATATAGCTCCTTTGGAACAAATCTTTCTTAATCCAGCGATTTTGCCCTTTGCCCAAGGGCTTTCAACAGCCTGGTTTTATAATAAAGGCAATCTGGGCTCTGGCTTAAAAGAAAAAAGCACACATGGTTTTGCCATTGTGGATAATTCCAAGGGGGTGGTTTTCCCAGGAGCTTTTTCCTATCTTCGTCGCCTTCAGCATTTTATAAACTCTCCTGATGTTAAGGAGGACTATGCCCAGCTTTCTTTGGGGGGAGGGCTTTTTCGTCGTTTAACAATGGGGGGATCGTTAATTTGGTTACAGCATGAGGAAGCGGGGCAAAAGGCGGTGGTGCAATGGAATGGGACCCTTGGTTGGATGTGGATCCCTTTTGAAAACTGGGCTTTTTCTTTTGTTTTTTCTCATTTTTTAAAAGCCGATGAGGAAAAAGTGCCCGCTCATTTGCAGCTAATCCCACAATGGGCACTGGCCGGGAATTACATGTTTTCTCATTTTTTTAAACTTCTTTTTGATGTTACAAGGAAGGTGCATGGGGAAAATCAGAATTTTGGTTATCATCTGGGTTTTGAAAGCTATATTCACCCTCTTTGGGTGGTGCGATCGGGAATCAGTTGGGAAGGGGCTGAACGCTTAATAGGAATGGGACTTAGTTTTGATGGCCCTCGCTTGAAATTGGATTACTCCTACACTCTAAAGCCTCAAACAGATCAAAGTCTTCATAGCGTGGGGGCCCGACTGTCTTTTTAGTTTTGATTTTCTGAAGCAGAAAATAAGGCTTCGTAAGAAAGAGTGGTTCCCTGATTGCGTTTTTTTCGTTTGTTTTCCTTGCCGATTTTAGAGCGTTTTTTCTTGCGAATCATTCGTGTTTTTTTGGTGGGTGAAGCCATGAGAATCTCCTTATAACTCAAAGGCTTCTCATATCATAAGAGCCAGAATCTTTAAAGATGAATGCAATGCAAAACTTAAACAGTCTGGAAATTTTTACAGAAATTTTATCTTCAGGGACAAAATGGGGCCATTTTGGATGGAATGTATTTTGTAGAAGAGATGGGGAGAGAAGAAAGGAGAGGGATTTCATGAAAAGAGATACAAAGTGGATTGTTTTTTCACTTCTTATTCATGGGGGAATTGTTCTAGGGCTTGTTTTTGCAAAATTTCCCCAGCTTCGTCCCTTTGGCCAGGGCTGGGGAGGAAAGCCAGTGGAGGTGGAAGTGGTGGACATTCCCCACACCAAAGGGGCTCCTCCACCAAAGGCTATCAAAGTGAGCGCTTTGCCTGCCAGGGAAGTGAAAAAAGAGATTTCTTCTTCCGTAAACTCCAAAAAAAGAAAGAAGCTAGCTCCAGCAAAAGTCAAAAAGATAAAAAAGATGAAAAAGCCCATTCGTAAAGAGCCAGAGCCTTTAGCAGAGGACATCTCTATTGCAAGCCAGCCCCACAAGCTGCCTGAAAAAAAGCCATCTTTGGTTCCTGAGCCAAAGGACACAGAAGATCTCTTGCCAGAAGACAGTGTTCAAGTGGCAGAGGAGGATCTTCTGGAAGAGCCTCAGCCTCTTTTGGATGAGTCAGATGAGGCTGTGGCTTTAGCTTCTGACGAAAAAGAAATGAAAGAGGAAAATCCTTTAAAAAAGAGTGAAGATGAAATTCAGAGGAAAGAAGAAAATGTAGTGAGTTCTTATGAAACTCAAAAGGATAGCTCTCCCAGAGAAGGAGCGTCCATTTCTTCACGGGGGATTCGAGATGTGACGGATTTAAAACAGATGGCAGGGAATCGCCCGCCTCAATATCCTCCATTGGCTCGCCTGAAAAAACAGGAAGGAGATGTTAAATTAGTTTACTTTGTAACTTCTGATGGAAAAGTGCGTTCTGTGAAGGTGGTGCAATCTTCAGGATACTCTCTATTAGACCAAGAAGCTGTTCGAGCCATTAGCCGCTATCGCTTTTTTCCTGGACAACAAGGTTATACTTTCCAGGAGGTCAAGTTTCGTTTAAAAGGAAAAGCAAAACCTCTTCCCAGTTTCCTCAGACGCCAAAAAACCTCCATGTATCGGTATAAAAAATAGTAAAAAACCATATAGAGATTGACAGCTCATCTGGCTGATATGTTTTCATAAAAACATGATGTTTTTGAAAAAAACCTTACCCCAACACCGCTTTTCTCCAGTGAATCATGTGGAGTTTTCGGGGTTTTCTGTAGAGGTGGTTCGTAAACCTTATAAGAGGAATATGAGTTTAATTATTCGTCCCAGTGGACGCATGCGGGTTTATGTGAACCGTTCTACTTCAGTTAAGGAGATTTATGCTTTCCTTCGAATTCATGAGAAATGGATTTTAAGAACTCAAAGTGAAGTGAGGAAACTCAAAGAAAAATACCCGCCCAAAAAATTTATGGAAGGGGAGGAGTTTTTATTTTTAGGCCAGTCAAAGAAACTCTTTTTTCAAGAAAGCCCTAAAAAGAGAATTCAGTTTTATTTACAAGATTCTTTACTGGTTTGTCTTTGTTCAAAAGGTGAAAGAAGCAATAAGGAAAAAATAAAAAAAGCTCTTTTAGACTTTTATAAAAAAGAAGGGAAGAAAACCTTGGAACAAAGGGTGTTTTTATATGCTCATCAAATGCAGCTTTATCCGAAGAAGCTGAGTTTTCGTGCGCAAAAATCTCTTTGGGGAAGTTGTAGTTCTGCCAAACACATTTCCTTAAACTGGAAACTGATAGCGGCGCCTCTTTGGGTTTTAGACTATGTGGTTGTGCATGAGCTGGCCCATTTGCGTTACCATAATCATTCAAAAAGGTTCTGGGGTTTGGTTCAGCGGCATTGTCCGCAGTGGCAACAAAGTAAAGAATGGCTTGATAAAAACCGTTACGAGTTTGAATTTTTATCTGTAAAATCAGAGCTTTGGGAAGACGTTTCCTAAACATTTCCTTGAGTTTCCAAAATCGGCCTATTATCCTATTAAACATTCCAGTTTGAAGGGGGAGTGGAGTGGAGTTAGAAAAAAAAAGAAGTTCTGTTAAAAAAGAAGCGCAAGCTATAAAATCTTTACAACCGCCCAACCTGTCAGAGCACACGGATTTCAGGAAGTATTTAAAAGAGTTCTACGAATATAAACAGCAAGAATCAAAAAATCACCGCCGACCCTATACTTATGCCCACTTCAGTGCCGCTGCAAATATTAAGTCTCCGAATTACTTAAAGTTGATCATCGAAGGACAAAGAAATTTATCTGAAACAATGATGACTCGTTTTGCAAAGGCCTTAAAGCTGGATAAATCTCAAACGGAAGAATGGAAGGTTTTGGTCCGGTATGGTCAGGCAGAGGATCCTCTCGAAAGAAATCAGCATTTAAGACATTTGGCTTCCATTCGTAACAAGAGAAAGGTGCCTAAAAACCAGGATAAACATGATCATTATACCTGGGTGATGTTTGCTCTTCATGCTTTAGCGGATCAGGAAGGGGCGGCCTTTACTGTGGGTGAGCTGAGGGAACTTTTACAAAATCGCGCCAGTCAAAAGGAAATACGCGCCAGCCTTGAACATCTGGTCAAAACTGGAGAGCTCATTCGGGATCCAGATACAGGCGAAATTAAAAAAGGCAAAACACTTTCTAATAGGGCCGAGCCCATTCCTCCTGAGGTGGTTCGGCGTCTTCAAGCCGAGTTGATTTACTTGGGGATGGAGTCGCTGATGCATGGAAGTCCTCGGGATCGAGAGTTTGGCTCTGTAACTGTGGCTTTAACAGAAAAAGAATATGAAGAGCTTCGGTTTGAACTCAGGCACCTGCGAAAAAGGATTTATAAGGATATTTTAATGGCCAGGGAAAAAACCAAAGGCGACCGGGTGTTTCAACTGAATTTTCAACTGTTTCCTATAACGAAGAAATCAGGACAAAAGAAGACTTCTTAGGAACCTAGGGACGAAGCAAGAAAAGGAACGAAGTCCTATATCTAATCTTTCTCGAGGGGGGAGGGGGAAAGAGCCCATCACCTAGGTTCCAAGAAGTGCACAGCCTACGGACAGCTTCCACTAACGTTCCACACTCCTTCTTAAAGCAAGACTTGGGCCAAAGTCTAGTTGGCGTAAGGAGCAAATAAAAGACCTTACGGGCGTCTAAGTTCCTTAAAATAGTGACTTTTAGTGTCAATGTGGAACTTTATTTTGTCATTTTTTCATACCTTCATTTTTTAAGACTTTAGGCGAGGAAACAAAAGGCCGATAGGGTCTTAAAGCCTTTTTGAGCAGGCTTTTTTCGGTTTGGTAAAAAGGGAGGCCTTTTCTTGAAAGCACAGAAGGGCGATTTGTTAAAGAAGAAAACAAAGAGGAGAGGGGGCTTTTTATACCTTCTGCTTTTTTTGCAGTTTATTTTTATTTATGGAATGTACTTGAGAATAAAAAAGCAAGGCTCTTTTGATAAAAAAGACCTTCAAAAAGCCGCTTTGAGCTCTACACTTCCTGTGGTTCGTGAGTCTAGCTTCTCTTCTGAAGATGACGCTGAAAAAAAGATTGATCTTTATTTAAAAATGGAAAATGAGCGTCAGAGATTTTTGAAAGCTCGAGGAGATGTTGAAGCTCAAAAGGCCCTTTCAGAAAAAATAGAAACTTTTGATCCTTCTTTGCATAAATCTTTTGATCCCGTTTATGGTTCTTTAATTGATGAGGATTTATCGGCTGAGGAGGTGGAAAAGGACCTTCAGGAGTTTGAAGGGCCCAGAGAACCAATGGGGCTTGAGGAGTCTTTGGACTTTGAGCAGAAGAAAAAACAAATTTTAGAGGATTATCAGAAACTTTCTCAAAAGGAGTATGTGCGTCAGTTTTTGGAAAATGCCCGGGCTCAAGGGTTTGACATTCAATTGAATAAAAATCTAGAAATCGTGAATATTCAAAGGATACCTGTAAGGCGAGTTCCATTGTCCACCTCAGGTCCTTCTTTAAAGGTTCAAGGCGGCGGATCTAAGTAATTTTATTGGACCCAAGAAAACATTTTGTTAAGATAGGCTTTAAATGTGATTTTTAGGGAGGTTATATCATGTTGGGACGACTTTTCTTTTTTTGTTTTTTATTTTTAGCATCTTGTGGACCTAAGGCCTTTGTTCGAGGTGAATATGATGACGTCAATAAGACCAACTTGCTCAACGACAAGTGGTCCGAGACAGATATGCAAAAAGCAGTTGCTTATTTGGTTAAAAGTGCCACCAGCCACTATGCCATCGCCAATGCCAAACGGCCCCCTGTTGTTATGGTCACTCGTCTTCAAAATAATACGGGGGAGCATATTAATACCCAAAGCATTATGGATATGATTCGAGTGGAGTTGATGAGAGGAGGAAAGGTGGCTTTTGTAGATCGTCTTGCGCGAGAAGATGTGGCGAAAGAATATGAGTATCAAAACTCAGGGATGGTTTCCAGGGAAACTAAGAAGGATAAAGGTGGTCAAGTTGGAGCTGATTATATTATTAATGGCCGTTTAGATACTATTGTTCAACAAGCTGGACGAGAAAAAACGGTGTATTACAAACTGACCTTAAATCTTACGAATCTTAAAACAAATATCATTGTTTGGTCAGATTACAAACAGATCAGAAAACGCTATAAGAAACCCCTTATTGGTTTATAAGGCTTTATGAAAAGCTCTTTCATTGGATGGCTTTTAAGCCTAAGCTTGACCGCTTGTGCAACTTATCAAGGGAAAGTGCGGCAGGCTCGTCAACTGCTCTCTTCTGGTTATCCTGATAAAGCAGCTCATCTGTTAAAAAAAGAAGCTTTGAAAGAAGGTAAGGATCAGTTGGTTTACCTTTTCGATTATGCCACGGCCTTACAGGTGGCAAAAAACTATAAAGAAAGCACTAAGATGTTTCTGATGGCAGATCAATTGGCCGACATAAAAGATTATTACAGTGTATCGAAAATAGGAACTTCTTTGTTATTTGCTGAAGAGATGGTGCAATACAAAGGAGAGGACTACGAGAAGCTACTCATTAATGTGATGTTGGCACTGAATTATTTGATGACAGGAGAATTGGAAGAAGCTCTTGTGGAAATTAGGCGTATTAATGAAAAGTTGGAATATTATAAAACAGAACAGAAAAAGCAATATGAACAAAATCCCTTTGCCATTTATTTAAGTGCATTGGTGTGGGAAGAAAATCGTCATTGGGATGACGCTTATATTGACTTTAAAAAAGCTTACAAGTTGGGTTTAAGAAACTCCTATATTGAAGAGGATTTGTTAAGAGCGGCTCGAAAAGCTCAGCGGTGGGAGGACTATAGACATTGGCGAAAAACTTTTGGACATTCAGAAAAGAAATTATCTAAAGATGAAGGGGAGCTGATTGTTATTTTTCAGCAAGGTTGGGCGCCTCGCAAATATCCTTATCCAAGAGCTCCTCGGTATCCTTTTTTATATCCTGTTTTAAGTCAGACAAAAAGAGCTCGCGTGCTGGTGCAAAACTCGGATATTCAACCAGAGACCACGAGAGTTTTTTATAGTGTAGAGAAGGTGGCTATAAAAACACTCAATGATGCTATTTTAAAGCTGGTTGCCAAAAGATTAGCTGGGCAAGTGGCGAAGCATGCGGTTGCTAAAGAAGTGAGGAAGAAAAATGAAGCGCTAGGAGATCTGCTTTTTATAACCATGCAGCTTTCAGATCGCGCAGATTTACGTCAATGGTCCACTTTACCTCGCACATTTCAGCTTGCAAAGCTACGTTTAAAGGCTGGTACTTATTCGGTTCAGTTTGAGGGTTTAAATGATCAAGGTTTTCCAACAGGGGAACAGGCCATTATGCCGTCGGTGATAATTCGACCCCAGCATAAAACTTTTGTGATGTGGCGTTCATTTAGATAATAAAAAAAGCCAGCTTGAAGCTGGCTTTTTTAGAAGTGCAATAAATAGTCTATTTTACCTATTTTTTTAATTGTTATTTAAACTTTTGTTGGAGTTAGGAAGATCAGGAGTGACCTCTCCTCCATTTTGAGTCCCAAAGGGACTGGAAACAGAAGAAGTCTGTTGTTGTGTTGCTGCTGTGGCAGCGGTGGCCACCCGTTCTTCCAAAGTTTGTTTCAGGTCATCAAAGGAAGGTTTAGGCTGTTGCTGTTCCAAGGCTTGTTTAACAGCCGCTTCTTTTTGAGCTTGAGCTTGTTTTTCTGCATAGTCTTTAGGAAAAACACCCAGCTTTGCTAAGAAACTGGAGATGCTGCCATTTCCATTTTGGATGATTTCCCTTAGGGTGAATAAGGGAGCATATTGAGCCGCTTTTTTTTCAGACTCAAAAATAATTTGAGTCAAAGTGGCTGCTGTAATGTCATTTTTGGTTTTATTGTCAATGACCATCACTTCTTCACTGGATCGGATCATTTTTGCAATGTCATCAAGAGTTACGTAGCAGCTTTGCTGAGTGTCATAGAGTTTACGGTTTTGATATCTTTTTATTACTTTTATTCTTTTTGTTCCTGTTTCTTGGTTCACCACTCTGCCTCCCTCTGGAAGTTGATTGTTGCTCAGTTTCGTTTGTGCCTTCAGATTTAAAATCTGCGGCGCAATAACCTAAAGCGCAATAGCTTTAATGACTTGTCCGCTAAAGATTACGGTCAACGGCAGACGCATCATTTGCTGCGAACATAGCTGTGAGTGTCACGGGCTGTCAAGTCCCTGGAAGACACTTTTTTAAATGATTTCATTAAAATAGACACCATGCGCTATTTAGAGACACTGGGAGAAGGCTTCATAGTTAAGGGCCTGTGGGGAGGAAAGGTTAAACTCACCTTTCGTCTGGACCCGGGTGACTTTAACATATTGAAATTACTGATAAATATCTTTTAAAGCTCTTAAAGAAAAATGCCGAGAGAACAGGTAAGAAAGGAGATGTTTTTGTTCTCTTGGCAAGCGATTTTTTTTCAGCTTTTTTTAGGGATTCCTTTTCTTACAGGGTGTGCTCATTGGCCTCAGGTAAAACTTTCACGGTCCTCCGTAGCCAAAGAAAAAGTTTCTCTCTCTCAAAAAGAAGAGGTTGATCCTCTTTATTTGCGAACGCAGGCAGATACGCATTTTGCTATGGGAGAGGCTCTGAGTTTAGATGGTCGTATTGATGAGGCCATTGAACAGTTTAAATTGACTTTGGTTTATGACCCCAACTCAGCAGTTGTGAGGAAACGTTTGGCTGAAGAGTATGTGAAAAAGGGACTTTTAAGTGAGGGTATAGAACAGTGTGAATTAGCTCTTCAAAATGATCCGGAATATGTAGAAGCTTATTTACTATTAGGGCAACTCTATCAGGCCTTGAAAATGTATGGACAAGCTGAAGAGCAGTATCGTAAGGCTTTGGAGCTTCAGCCTCAGCATGTTCAGGCAAATATTTTAATGGGCGGTTTATTTATTGAGCGCCAAAAATATGATGAAGCCGAAAAATATTTTAAGGCATTAAGTGAAAACCCCAATTATGAGAAAGCTTACCTGAGCTACTATTATTTAGGTTCTTTATATTCCAAACAGGGAGGGATGAAGAACTTAAAAAAAGCTGAAAAGGCCTATATGAAGGGTTTGTCCTTGAAGCCAGGAAGCGTCAATCTGGTGATGGCTTTGGCTCGGCTTTATGAAAAGCAAGGGAATCAGCCTAAAAGTGTGCATCTTGTAGAGGATTTTCAAAGGAAATTCGGTCCTTCTCTGGAAACGTCCATGTATCTGAGTCAGGTTTATTTAGAAAGGCAGGAATATGACAAGGCTCTTAAACAATTGGAGATTCTGGATAGCCTTTCAAGTTCCACATTAAATATTAAAGTACAAATTGCTTTGATTCTTATTGAGAAGAAAAGATACAAGGAAGCTATTCCTCGCCTGGAAGAGATTTTGTCAGAAGACCCCACTCTGGACAAAGTGCGCTTTTACTTGGGAGCTGTTTATGAAGAGGTGGGAGATATTGACAAAGCCATTTTTCATTTTCAAAGAATTTCTCCTCTCAGTAGTTATTTTTCAGATGCCGTTCTTCATGCGGCCTTTTTACAAAAGAGGAAAGGAGATCTGGATGCGGCTATTGAAACCATTCGTGCAGGGATTGCAGCAAATAGTCAGAATCCACAGTTTTATGCACTCTATGCCTCCTTTCTGGATGAGAAAAAAGACTATAAGACGGCCATAAAAATGCTACGGCAAGCTTTAGAAAAGTTTCCTTCCAACACGCAGCTACGATTTTTCCTGGGATCGATTTACAATCACGTAGGGGATAAGAAAGCCACTATTCAAGAGATGAGAAAAGTTTTGGATATTGATCCTGATCATGTTCAAGCACTGAATTACTTAGCCTATACTTATGCTGAAATCGGTGAGAACCTGGATGAGGCAGAGGAATTGGCCTTAAAAGCTCTGCGTTTAAGCCCGGAAGATGGGTATATTTTAGATACGGTGGGCTGGGTGTTTTTTAAGCAGGGGAAAACAAGAGAGGCCATTAAATATTTAGAAGCAGCATATCAAAGCAAGACGGATGAAAGCGTGGTTGCCGAACACTTAGGAGATGCTTATTATAGGTACGAGCTATTTACAAAAGCCAAGCAGATGTATTTAAAGGCGGTGTCCATTGAAAAGGATCGTAAGAAGTTGGATTCCATTTATAAAAAGCTTTCCAAAGTGGAAGCTCTCCTTAATCAAAAACCAGAGAGAAAAAGAAAACCAGCTTCTTTGTCCCCTTAGTTTGATTATTGGAGCTTTAATTTTAACATCTTGTCAGCTTTCACCCGTTCATTTTGATCGCGAAAAAAAAGGACAATGGAATGCCAAGATCCTGGTAAAGGATAAAAAACACAAAAGGTCTTTTATTTTAAATGCTACCTTTCAAGCAGTATACCCTGAAAAGTTGAGAATAGATTTTATCACTCCTTTGGGTGGGCATCTGGCCAGCTTCCTTTTTGAAGGTCAGAAGGCGAAGTATTATTTAGTTAAAAAACGGGTCTATTATGTAGGGAAGGTCAGTCGTCGCGTTTTTTCACCCATTTTTCCTTTAAAGATTCATCCTTATTGGATTTACAATATCTTGTTTGACAAGCCTTTTGCAGAAAAAGGATGGAAATGCCAGTGGGATAAAAAGGGTTACCTGGAAAGGTGTAAAAAGGGAAAGATCCAGGTTGTTTGGAAAAATCGCTATATGAAAAGAAAATTTGTTTATATTTCTCATCCCTTAGCTGAAATACAGATTAATTTTACCACATTTCATTCTTATATTGACCAGCCAGAAAAAGCGTTTCAACTCAAAATTCCTAAAGGGTTTGAAGTTCATTATTTGAGTTTCTTTTCTGATTTCTTTAAAAGGCATAAGGGGTGACAGAAAGTCTTCTTTGTTGTCAGAATCTAAGCAAGCAGTATGGTCCTAAAAACCATGTTCTTTTTAAAAACCTTTCTTTTGAACTTTTTCCTAAGGAGATTCTTTATGTTTTGGGAGATAATGGAAGAGGGAAAACAACTTTGTTAAAAATTCTTGCGGGTCTCTTATCTTTTGAGTTGGGAGAGGTTTATGTTCGGGGTCAACTCTTTCATCCCTATAAGCCTTCTTTGAGAAGATTTATAGGGTGGGTGCCAAGTTCAGAGTCTTCTTTCTTTTCTTTTGCTACGGCAGAACAGAATCTTTTATTTTGGGGAAAATTTTTTCATATGGACCAGAAGATGATTCAATATCGAGCCTTTTCCTTGGGAGAGGCTTTAGGACTTGAAAAAAATGATTTTCAAGTACCTTTTCAAGAGCTTTCTTCTGGCTTTAAAAAGCGATTTTCTATTTTAAGAGCTTTGCTGCCTGACCCTATTATTTTACTCTTGGATGAGCCTTTTGCTTTTTTGGATCAAAAGTCTTTGAAAAAGATTAAGGCTTTTTTATGGGACTGGAAAAATCATGAAGAAAGAGGGGTTATTTTTTCTTCTCATATTGAACTGCCTTTGGAGAAGGTTTCTAAAGTGATAAAGTTGGAGGCCTATTGTTGATGAGGGAAAAGGCATGGAAGGATGTTTTGCTTAGCCAGTTAAAAGCTTTGGGACAACAAGATGATTTGGAGAGCCAGCCTTCTTGCGAATTTTTTGTTTTAGGAACGCGAATTCGTTTCTTTCTGGTGGAAGAGAGCTTTCGTCTTTCAGAGCTGCAATTTTTAAAAAAATATTATGAACTTTTTTCTGTTCCAGAACAACCTATAAGCTCAACAGTTGATATTTATCATATGCAGAGCCCTCAAGCTCTGCGGGACTTTTCTCATGAGTTTTGGAATGTGACTCATCCTTTTGAAGAAAAAATCATATTGGATGAGGGGGAGCTGATTTGGGAAAGAGATTTTTTGGCTTTAAAAAAGAGCTCCCAAAGATATTTGGTTACAAGTGCTTCCTTGGGGGAAGAGAGTACAGATATTTTAGATAATTTGATTAATGCTATTTTAAGAAAAGAGCTTTTGCATCAAAAGGCTCTTTTGTTCCATGCGGCTGCAGTTAAAGTGCATGGGGTTTCGTGGGTTTTCTTTGGTCCTTCAGGGGTCGGAAAATCCACTCTAGCAAAATTTTCTTCTGCTCTGGGTTTTTCTGTGATGGCCAGTGATCAAGTGTTTATTCAGTTACAAGGAGAGTGCCCAGTTTGTTATGCCACACCTACTTGTAACCCAGATATTCCGAGGGATAAAACCATTTGGCAAGTGGGGGCAACGCCTCTTTATGGTTTAATTGGGTTAAAACAAAAGGGTCAAAATTCTCTTAAGAAAAGAACTGCTCTGGAACTTTATCCAGATTTTTTGAGAGAAATGATTTCTTTTTCAGAAAGGGAAGCGGCTTTATGTTTGGGTTTGGCGCAAAAAGTGTTACAGGGGGCTTCTTTTTTAGCTGAAATGAGTTATATTAAAGGTGAAAACTTTTGGCCTTGGCTACTAAAATACACAGGGAAGGTGAATGGGACAAAAAACCAAGAAAAAACCTTATAAAAAACCAGAAATTCGTTCAGAAAAAATCACTCATGCTGAAATGGGGAAAGTGTGTAATGGGATGAGTACCACTGGTGGAAGAAAGGCTTCTGCCCCTTGCACGGTGCTTTTAAGTTGAGTTAAGTTGTTTAAGTAATTGAGCCTGCTTGTAGGTCCAGGAATCACACCCTGTATAGTCTCCTGTATTTGTATAAATGGCTCCAGAACTTCTCTGACAATAAGGGCGAAGGTTGCATGAAAAGCAGTTTTTGAAATCAGATAATTTGAGCTTTCTGATT
>RFKI01000183.1 GCA_003694355.1 Bdellovibrio sp. | reverse complement strand
TGTAATAAAAATTTTGGGGTCACCACTCATTAATAAATAAAGATTTAACATTAGGTTTATTAAAGGGGGAAAAATGTTTAAAAAAGAGACAGTTAAAAAGTTTATCGCATTTCATGAGTTTTTGGAGAAAATCAGCTGGTTGCCTATTCTCATAGGCCGTTTGTCCATTGGATGGGTCTTTTTATCTACAGGGTGGGGAAAACTGCATAATTTGGATTATGTGATTCAATATTTTGAGTCCTTGGGAATTCCCTACGCTTCATTGCAGGCTCCTTTTGTGGCCACGGTGGAGTTTTTAGGAGGGTTGAGCTTGATTTTAGGGCTGGGGTCCAGATATTTTGCCGCCATGTTAACGGGAGTTATGACGGTGGCTATTTTAACAGCTCATGCAGAAGATATTTCTCAATTTTCTGATGTTTTTAAGCTCTTTGAGTTTGCATACATTATTATTTTGGGCATGATTGCTACAAAGGGGGCGGGGCCTCTTTCTTTGGATACTGCTTTTAAAAAGCAGCTTCAATGAATAAATGTGTCTTTATGCGTTAACTGATGCTTTAACAAGGGCATCAAGAGTAAAATAACCCCTTTACTTAAAGGGGTTATTTTTTTATGAGTTCTTCTGGTTCCAAGAGTTTTAGTGGTGAACAGTTTTTAAAAAAACTTCATCAGAGAGACTCAGAACTTTTAAAAGATTTGATTCATCATTATACACCTGTTTTAACTCGGGCAGCTTTTGGAATGGGGCTTTCTTCTCAGGATGTGGAAGAAGTTGTGCAACAGGTGTGGAGTGTCTTGGTGGATGTGGCTCCTCGCTTTGAAGGGCGGTCTCATATTCGTACATTTCTTTTTGGCATTTTATATAACAAAGTTTTTGAATGGAGACGAAGTCTGAAAAAAGAAGGGCAAAGTGATCCTATAGAAAGTGTTATGGAAGATCGCTTTGATGAGCAGGGGACTTGGAAAGAGCCTCCTTGTGATCCTGAAGAATTTCTTTTAAAGGCCGAAGTGATGGAACTTATTGAAAAATGTTATGAAAAACTCAGTGGATCTCAAAAAATGGCCTTTTATCTTAAAGAAATTGAAGGAGCGCCTTCTTCTGAAATTTGTAAGATTTTAGAGGTGAGTGTCACTCATTTAGGGGTCTTAATGTTTAGAGCAAGAAATAAATTAAGGGAGTGTATAGAGAGGGCTTCAAAGGAATAATGTGATGATTTCATGTAAGGAATTAGTTAAAAGCTTAAATGATCTGGAGTCTAAGAGTTTTGTAAAGCGAATGGAAATTCGTTTACATCTTCTGATGTGCAAGCATTGTTCGGCCTATGAAAGGCATTTGGAAATCATAAGAAAAGAGTTTTCAAAATTCTTTAATAAAAAGTACTCTGAAAAGTTTGAAAAAGATTTGGAGGAAAAAATAATAAAGCGTTTAGAAGATCCTAAAGACAAACATTGAGTGTGATGGGAAAGCAGTTCCTAAGGATAGCGGGTTTTGGATTTCAGGAGAATGGTCATATTCTAATACAAAATGGACATCAGTGCCTGTGTTTGAAATGGGGAGTTGGGGGTTGGTGTTAGGCTATAAGTGGTGATTTTATTTTCGGTAAAAGTTTGTTTCAAAAAGTTAAATTTCAAGGAAAACTTTTTAAAAGCAAAACAATGTTTGCTGCCAAGTCATTAAAGATTAAATAGACTTTGGTCCTGTAAGCTTGTTTAATACGAGACATTAGTAAAAGTTAGGGGCTTTGTAATTCCCTTCGAGCAGAAAGAAAAGAGCGTAATATCTTAATTTCAAGACTGCTTTTTTAAGGAATCAGTTTGTGATTTTTTCGTATCAGAGGCATAATATAGTATAGAGAAAGAAGAGTCTTTCTCTAATAAGACTTTTAGTAAAGAGGGGGAATAATGTCTTCTAATTCAGGAGCCTTAGATTTCAAAGAAATGATTCAAAAATTGCAGAATGCAGAGGAATACAAAAGCCTGAATTGGACTGGGAGTTTTAATGATTATCTCAATCTTGTGAAGCAAAACCCTAAGGTCACAAGAAATGCCTTCCAGAGAATGTATGACATGATTATGGAAAAGGGGTACACGGAATACAAAGATGTCAAAAAAGACATGGTTCACTACAAATTTTTTGATGATGAAGAAAATGATGGAGCCGATGCTGTTTATGGGCTGGATATTTCTCTTATGAAATTAGTAAATGTTTTAAGATCAGCCGCCCTTGGATATGGAACCGAAAAGAGAGTGATTTTATTACATGGTCCGGTTGGAAGTGCTAAGTCTACTGTTTGCCGAATGTTAAAAAAAGGCCTTGAGCGCTATTCACGAACCGATCAAGGAGCTCTTTACACTTTTGAGTGGGTGGATGAAAAAGGGGAGTTTGAAGATATTTTTGGAAAAGGCGTTCGTGTTTTTCCAAGCCCCATGCATGAAGAACCTTTGTTGTTGATTCCTGAAGAGATGAGGGAACAATTTTGTGAAGAGCTTAATCGAGGAAATAAAGGAGATTTTAGGGTCAAGATTGTGGGAGAGCTTTGCCCTCCAAGCCGTTTTATTTTTCAAGAACTGCTTAAGCGTTATCAGGGGGATGTTTCAAAAGTCTTAGACCATGTAAGAGTAAGGCGCCTTGTCTTAAGTGAAGCAGATCGGGTTGGTATTGGAACTTTTCAGCCTAAAGATGAAAAGAACCAGGATAGCACTGAACTTACAGGCGATTTGAACTATCGTAAAATTGCTGAGTATGGGTCTGACTCGGATCCAAGAGCTTTTAATTTTGATGGAGAGTTCAATATTGCAAATCGTGGAATGGTTGAATTTGTGGAAGTTTTAAAATTAGATGTGGCTTTTCTGTATGATTTATTAGGAGCTTCTCAAGAGCATCGAGTAAAGCCCAAGAAGTTTGCTCAAACCTATATCGATGAAGTTATCATTGGACATACAAATGAGCCAGAGTATAGAAAGCTTCAAAATAATGAGTTTATGGAAGCTTTAAGAGACCGGACCGTTAAAATTGATATCCCTTATATTACAAAACTTAAAGAAGAAATAAAAATTTATGAGAAAGACTTTAATCGAAAAAAATTAAGAGGTGTTAGTATTGCTCCTCACACCATTGAAGTGGCTGCCATGTGGGCTATACTCACTCGTTTGGAAAAGCCCAAAAAAGCCAACTTAACTCGCCTTCAAAAATTAAAGCTTTATGATGGGAAAACGATTCCTGGATATACTGAAGATAATGTTAAAGAATTAAGAAAAGAGGCTGTTCGAGAAGGTTTTGACGGAATTTCTCCAAGATATATTCAAGATAAAATTTCCAATGCTATTGTTATGGCTCAGCAGATGAATAAAGGATCTGTTAATCCATTTATGGTTTTAAGAGAGTTGGAATCGGGGTTGAAGCATCATACTTTGGTAACTGATGAAAAGAAAAAGCAAGACTATAAAGAACTTTTAGACGTTGTTAGGCAAGAGTACGAAGATATTATTAAAGCTGAAGTTCAAAGAGCTATTAGTGCGGATGAACATGCTCTTCAAAGGCTTTGTGCAAACTACATTGATAACTTAAAAGCCTATACACAAAAAGAAAAAGTTAAGAATCCTTTTACAGGTCAAGATGAAGAGCCAGATGAGCG
>RFKI01000182.1 GCA_003694355.1 Bdellovibrio sp. | reverse complement strand
GTGATAATACAACCCACCCACTCTTAACTTTCCATCTTTAGATGAGTTGATATCCAAAAACGAAATGGGCTGTAAGGCTTGAGCTTGCCAGAATCCTACTTGGGCAGAAATTCCCAAATCCACTCTTTGATTATCCCGCCACCCCCACTTAGCTGTAAAAAACATGCGATTGTCTTTTTGTTCGCCGCCTTCCCCATTATGAACCATCAAAGAAGTGTAATACCCTTTGTTGTGAAGAAGAAACTTAACTCCCCAATCTCTTAAACCTAAAATCCTTTTTTCAAATAAAGGGGATCGTAAAAAAAACAAATGAGACTCTGGTAAGGCTCCTTCATACCCAAATCCCACGGGCAAAAGCCCCATTTGGACTTGCCCATAGTGCCCTAAAAAAACACCATATCCCTCTAACAAGTCAACAGGGGTATCTGTGTTTGAGCTCAAAAAAACGGGAGCCCCTTTTAAAGACCCTTCTCCTAAAAGCCAATGCACCTGTACTTCTGACTCTATTTTCCACAAAAAACGCACATAGGCATCCTGCAGAGAAAAAGCCACATCTTCATTGTTCTGAAAGGCTAATTGAGGCTTTAGATGAATTTCATTAAAAAAAAATTCGCCGAGAGATTCTGATGCAAAAAGAGAAGAGGAGCTTAAAAGCCATAAAGCCAAAACAATTTTAAACATATCTGTATTTTACAAAAACTCCACACAACGGTCTAACAACTTCAAAAACTCTTCTGGCCCTTTAGCCACTCTTTACGGGCTTCTGTATAGGCTGCCGTCATCACCTTTTGAGTGTTCTTCTGAAAAGCCTCTCGCTCTTCTAAAGACAGGCCTTTAGTATCAAAGGGCTTTAAAATATACACATCAATCAAGGGTCTCCAGACACCCCATGCAGGTAACCACTTGCCCTTAGGCAACACCTCATGAGCTCCCACAAACACAACGGGTACAAGAGGCACCTGTGCCTGAATGGCAAACACAAAGGGTCCTGCCTTAAAGCGAGCTCCTACCCCATGGGTCCGCTGTCTGGTTCCTTCGGCAGCAAGAACAAAGCTTTCTCCCTGATGGAGGCGAGGCACTGACTCTTTATATAACTGAAAAACCTTTTCCTTCTCCCCTCTTGAAATAGGAAGGACACCCAAAGCACGCATGGAAGCCCCTAAGGCAGGCACCTTGAACAATTCTATTTTGGCCCCAAAGCGAGCTGACTTTGGAATGGCGGCATGAAAAGCCAGAATGTCAAATTCACTGGTGTGATTGAAAACAAACACACACCCTTCCTGAGGCAAATTTTCCAACCCATAAACTCGCAATCGCACACCAAAAAAAGCCAACATCACCTTAGCCCAGGAACGTATGAAAAAGTCTCCTAAAGCACGAGATGGAAAAAGGCGCACCAGAAAAGCACAGAGAAAGCCATAAAAACCAGTGAAAGCCACCGCGAACAAAGAAGCCATCACACTTCTCAAGTAGCTTAAAAGCTTCAATAAAAATGACATACAGCTTACACCTGTTCTCTGCTAGAGGGTCCTAGAGTTCTTAACCGAGCCTTTTGCTTTTGTCTTTTCTTATAGGCCTCATGAGAAGCTTCTCCCTGCAGATTTTGAAGATAAGTGGGATAATCCAGGATCTGAACCTCATAAGGATAGAAAAAACTCATCTCCTCCTTTTTGTCTCCTTCTTTAACAAGAGGAACTGTAACAAGACGACGCGAGATGAACTTCATAAATCGATAACTTTTACTTGTAAAAATATTTTCCTTTCTGCGGTAGTGAGCCTTATCTTTTTCCTTCTCAAGACGCTCCCAAAGCAATTGATCCACCTCTTCAGCAGAAACTTCCGATGAGTAACTCATTAAACTTTCCATGACTTCCATAAAAATATTGATGGGAAAAAGGGTGTTGTTGCTTTGGTCGGAAATATTATGTGGGAAGCTCACAATATTTTCCCGAACAAGATACCTTAAAACACAAAACACATCAAAAAGGGTTTTGGTCACAAACCGGACTCCCAACTTATCTAGCAAAGTAAAAGCTACAGCATCTGTTTTAGCCAAAAGCTTTGTCACTGAAGAATCTGATCGTTTAAAAGGTTTGATTTCAAATTTTTTTAAAGGGATCACCTCTTTACTTTGAGACGTACCCAGGCGAATCCCTGAAACCGGGTCCTCATAAATATGTGCCTGTATCGGCCTTAATATCTGCTCCTGAATAGTGGAAGAAAATTTTTGGAAAAGATCATTATCCAGATGTACTAAAACATGCATGACCTTTAAAATGGCACAGGCCCATCTCTGAAAGGTGTTTTCTTTTCCTCTTGTGCTGGCATAAATCAACAAAAAGCCAATATCTTTTAATTTTTTGGGGTCCACAAGAGTGTCAGGAATCTTTTCATCTGGCAATAAAAGCTCTTCCTGCAAATAAGTAACAGCTCTCCGATGATAGAGCCAGACTTTATTTTTATCCGCGTCTTTTTTTAAATCAAAACCATAGGCCTTAATAAAATGATAAGCAGCATCTAGATCCTGAATGTTCAAACGCTGAATTTCTAAGGGCGAACGACCGCCCACCAAAGTTTCCAAAAGATTGGGGTCAAAATGAAAGTCCAAAACTGACATGATTCATCATCAAATCAAGTTTCGGACTTATTGGCAATCCCTTTATTACTGACAAATAAAAAATGAACAAGCCGGAATCTGAAACGATCCTAAAGTCCCTTGAGAACCATCACTGTTTTGATAATGTGCTGTTCCAACAAACATCTGCCCATTGTTTAAACTTCCTTGAAATACCACTTGACCAAAATCATCTTGAGCCACCACTTGATATTGGTTCCCGGAAATAGTACTGGCACTGCTGTTCACTGTCAGTGTTGGCAAAACCAAACCATATCCTCCATTAGAAAGAGCAATGCTGTCCCACACCATTATCTCTATGAAACCACCAAAAACCTGACTTCCAGAAACAGCCACACGCCCTTTAAAAAACACTCCCGTACCAGGCGCTGTTACAGAGCCAATCAAACTATTGGCATCGGCTCCATTGACACCCACATAACCATAAAGACCTGTTTGTAAAGTGTTATCACTTATAAACTGCCCCGGCCACTCTGATGAAAACACATTGCTTGTTCCTCCTCCTGGCAAGCCAAATCCCGGCCCTAAGTTTGGATTTGTAGATACGCGGTTTTGTGAGGCCCCCCGAATGGGCGCTCTCTTTCTTGACTTCTTCGAACAAGCCACTGTTCCGAATATCAGCATAAACAATAAAATGGTTATTCTCTTAAAGTTTGTCATGGCTAAAGCCTCCTTGCCTTTATAAAAGGCAAAGAAAAGGCCACTCTAAAGGCCATTATTTTTATTTTAGGCCTTTTATGCCAAAACCTCTTCCCTAAAGACGGGAAACTGTTAAGCAACTGTCTAAGCCTTAAACAGTCATCTACTTAAAAATTTTACTAAAGAACTGGGAAGGGGTCTGTCCTGTTCCATAAATCAGATGAAGCCAAATAATTTGCTCCCCATACTGGGAATCAGAACTCAAAAGAGTTTTGCTTTTGGGGATGTTCCCCGTTCCAATATCATAAGAGAAAGCCACTCTAAGAGCCTTTGTTAAATTAATATGAAACCCCACATAGTATTCAAAAAGGTTATAGCGATACTCCAAAGTATCTGAAATATCCCCCACCCAATAATGACGTCCTGCCATCATATAGTACTCAGCCCCCAAAAAAAGACGAAACAAACGAAAATGCAAGCCTAGCCCGCCCCCAATTTGATTGCTGAACTCTTTTTGAGTTGAGTTATTGGCATTATTGGAAAGGTCTATGTATTTGCCAACAATCGTGCCGTCTATAGAAGCGGATGAAGTGTTATAAAAAGGAAAGAAAGCCTTTCCTAAAATAGAAATCCCACTATAAAAAGACTCCTCACCAGAAGTTCGAGTAATGGTCACTTGTGGATATCCCAAGGCCATATTAAAACCCACCCCAAAATTTTTAGATTGAGCATCATCACCAAAAGTCACATCCACCACTTGGCCAAAAAAGCTCCCTTTTGATTGGGCCATAACAGGAAGTCCTAAAAGGAATATAACAAGGCCAATTAAAAACTTCACTCTTCCCCCTCAATAATTAGCATATCCTGTATATTCAGAGATAAAGGATCTTCAATGAAGGGATCTGTACCGACCTGCGTCCCATCTGTTTTAATTTGGACAACAGTATCATCCGTGGAACCTGCTACAAGCAAATTTCCATTTGGCAATTCCACTAAAGAAGTGGGATTTGTAATGGCATAAATAGCTGCAGCATTAGAACCGTCGGCGTCGGTTTCATAAACCTGATCGTCAGTAAAGGTGCCGATATAGAGCTTCCCATTGGAGTGGGCCACAATTCCATAAGGCCCATTCCCCAAAGACACCACGCTGACACAACTTGCTGTATCTCTTGAAACATCATAGGTTAGAATTTCGCCGGAAGTGTAGTTTGTGACAACAAGCTGTCCTTGTGAGTTAAAAGCAAGCCCTCGTGGTCCACTCAATGTACACGCTCCGATGGTGGTGTTAATCAATGTGGAACTTAAGCGATTACCCTCAGAATCAAACACTTCAATGCGATCACTTTCAATCACATAGTATCTGTTATCAGGGCCCCTTTCTACATCATAGATGGCACCTGAAAGCTGATTGGACCCATAAAAAGTGCTCACCTCACCTGATAAGTTAATTTTAAATAAAGTGTCAGTCCAATCTGTAGAAAGAATAAAACTGGACGAATCAAAGGCGGCCAGACCTCTTAAAGTATAATTTTGTCCTCGAAAATGAGTGATCACTTTAATAAAATTTCCATCCAGATCGTACTGAACCACAGCCTTATGATTTCCGTCTCCTGTGATCACAATCAAAGAGTCCTTGGTACTTTTAGGGGCTGGAAAAAACTCCCCAATCTTCTTCGAACACGAGGCTGCAGTTACAAATAAAAAAAGCCAGATCGATCTAAGCAAAGTTTTCCTCCATAAAAACTCCAGCTTGTTTATCGTCATGAAAACGTCTTAAAATAAGACTTAAAAAAAGAACTAGACCTTTGTAACAACTCTGAAGCTACTCAATAACCTTATTAAAATTTGACACTATCATTCGAACTATATTGAACGATGATATGTTAAGTTAAAAATAAAATAGATCGACGATTGTCCTGAAAAAATCAGAATAAAACAAAAACCAACTTTTACCCTTTATTACC
>RFKI01000020.1 GCA_003694355.1 Bdellovibrio sp. | reverse complement strand
GGTGTATATAATTTAAAAAAGCACTCCTTATTTTAACATATTTGTAGAGTCTTTGTTTTCAATGGAGGTGTGGTGTTTTTAGAGCCTTGGTTATTTTTACATCAATCATTCTTAAGGCCCTTATCTTATTGAGTTTTTGATGAATTTGCAGGTTTTGTTATTTTTATTACAAGATTTTTTAACACGATAGTCGAATAGTTGATGTTACCCTTGTTGCAAGAATTTTCAACAGAATTGTCGAAAAGTTTTAAGATCTTTTTATAAATCGGGTTTTGGGTTTTAAAAACTTTGAGCAGTTGCTCTTGAGTCTTCGAAGTTTTCTTTTCTTTCTTTCAAGTTCTTTTTCAAATTTTTCTAGTTGTCCATTGAATTGCCATTTTGGCCAAACAAAATGGCGATAGTTTTCCCATTGAAGACCTGTTTCCTTCAGATATTGGTAAAAGGCTGCAAGAGCTTTTTGAGGAGGAATTGGGGGGCGTAGAAGGTATTTTCTTGGAGAATAAGTGGTGCTTTTTAATAGAGGGACATTTATTTTTAAAGGAATAGGTTTAGAAATGTTTTTTAAATATTCTATTCTCTTTTTTAATAAAGTTATTAAGAGAATGAAATCTCTCATGTTGTATTGAGGACGAATGGAGCGGATTTCAATTCTTTTTTCATGTAAATGATGATTCGACTCAATTTTTAAATTGATGGCGACACGTTTGCCTCTCATTTCTGTATCCCAAGGTTTACAAAAGGCATCCCGAGGGCCATTTGTTAAAGCTGCTTTTAATGGGTATAAAAGCCTGACATACATTCTTTTTTCTGTTGGATCCATATGTTGAATGGGGATGTTGAGTTCTCTTTCTTCATGAGGCAATACAATCAGAGAGGGAGCTAATTGGTTATTGGCAATGAGAGGGTCTATGGTGTTTAGGAATTGTTGGGTTTTTTGAATTTGATGTTCAGGGAATAACCATAAGGGTAAGGCATTATTGGTGTCATAGTTTAGGATCCCCATGGAAAGTTCATTGTGGTTTATAAAATCTACGATAAAATTTCTTAAAAGGAGCAAATCATTTTTAAAATAGTCAAGTCCAATGCTGATATGTCCTCCACCTAAAAAAAGAAGCGGTATCATTCCAACATTGTAAGCGGAGTCAAAGATAGCCTTTTGAATATCTGACTCATATTTCATATAATCCTCTGCCGTCATTGGGGGCATTTTCACTTCAATGACACCAAGGTCTGTTGTGACGTTGAAGCTCCAGCCGTCAGGAGAAATAAAAATCCTTTTAGGCCCTCCAGGTGGATGTGAGAACTTTCTTCCCTCTGGAGCTTCCTCAATGAGTTTTTTTTCAAGATAGTTGAGGTAGTCCATTAGGGCTTCTTCTTTCTTCCAGTTATCTTTGATGGATGAAAAAGTGAATTCAGGCCCAAAAAGCAATTCTGGAGGGTCATTCGCCCAGGATTTTTGACTGAGAAGGCTTGCTAAAATAATTAGTAAGCTAATGGCCCTGGTTTTTTTTATATTCCTGAGGTAAAAGATATTTTTCATAAACTATTTTTAATAATAACACTTTAGGGTTTGAGGGCTTCTGCACAACGTTCTGGAGGAGAGCCTTTTCTTTTTCGAATAACATCCAAATTAATTTTTAAGTCCTTTTGCTCACGATCTCTTAAAATGCCTGCTTTATATAGTTTTCTCAACTTTTTAACTTTTTCACCTTCAGCAAAAAGAAGAGAAAAATCTTTTTCATCCAGAGTTCCATATTCCATAAGAAGTTGGGCTCCAGCTTCAACCACATGCCAGTTTTTATCCAGGATTTCGTTGATTTTAGCTCGTGCATCAGCAATGATTTCTGTCACAAACTGATTGAGGATTTTGGCTTTATCTGCAGGAAGATATTCCAGGGGGTCTCCCTCTTTGTTGAGGAAAGCTTTTGTGCCATCGAGCTCAGGAATAAGGTTTCCTTCAATGGCCAATTTTCTAATAATTTTACCAACAGTATCCAGGTCATTGGCGCGTCCTGTATTTATATCCACACCAAGTCTTTTTTCAGCTTCAGAGCCTCCTAATAAACTGGCTATATAATAGACAAGAAATTCTCTGTTGGGAATGATGTTATCTTTATGAGAGTCACCATATAGAGTGTAACCAAGGCTTTGTGTTTCGCCGAGCTTTTCAGGAACAATGGTGATTTTTGTGACTTTTTTTCCTGTGCGGTGAGGAATGTTGCCAACGGCATGCCCCATTTCATGATAGGCTGTTTCCACCGCTCTTTCGTAAGGAATTTGAGGCATGAAATGAGCTTCTTTGGTAAAATCAAGTTTTTCTTCAAAAAGAACACGTCCCTTATCCTTAAGCGTGACTTTTAAAATGGCTTTTTTGGTATCAGGAAACTTGCCTTTATAAAAAGGTAGGGAAGGTTTTTGAGTTATGATTTCAAGGTGCACTTCTCCTTTTCTCCCACTTTCAATAAGCTCATCCCAGTTAAAGTGAAACACAGAATCTGCAACAATACGGCTTAGAGAGCCTTTAATAAATCCTTTAATAGATCGAGCGCCCATAGCGGGGGAGTAAAGAAGTTCTCCCACATTTTTTTCAAAGTTTTCATCATAGGTGATTCTAAAGGGCTGGGCTTCTGAAACCGATTCACTCCATTTATGGAGAAACTTATGGGCAATCAAAGTGCGGATATTGCTAAGTATGGGGCGCATGATCACAATAGAGCTAACACGACCTAGGAACGCTTCAGGAAAGCCTGCTTCTCTTAAAATTTCCCGGCCTTTTGAAGGATTGGAAGCCACTTCTTTATAAATTTGATTTAACACTTCATCACTGGAATAACCTCTAAAAAGCTCTTCTCCATCATTACCGGTAAAAATAAAAAGGTACTTGGTCATGTCATAAGTTTTTCCAGAAGGCGTGG
>RFKI01000181.1 GCA_003694355.1 Bdellovibrio sp. | reverse complement strand
GTAAAAAGACAGATTTTGCAAAAGGTCGTTAATGGTTTTTTAAATGTTTCCATAAATAACAGGGAGTCTTTTTCGGAAAGGACTTTTTTCGGGAAGACGGAGTGTTTCTTCCAAAAGGCGGCTGGCATTTTTAAGGGCTAGAACCTTGGTGAGCATTTGGTTGGAGAAGCCATCTACAAGGTCCGTTGCCTGGAGAGAAGTTTCTAGAGGGGACGTTTGGAAAAGGCTGTCAGCGCCTTGTCTCAGCCCTTCTACGAGAGCTTGGGGCCCCAGAAAAAGAAGAGGTGGTGGAGGCATAGGCGAGGTGGTTTTGTAAAAAAGATCATAGAAAAACTGTTCACTCAGAAAAACAGCTCGCCCTTTTTTGGAGTTGTGACACAGGCGGAAAACGAAGGGGGATTTGTTGAAAGGGATCCAAAAGGGGTCAAAACTTAAAACATTTTTGTCGGGGCGAGAAGGGGACAGGTATTCAATGGGGTCAAAAAACACTTTATAGCCCTTCATAGCAGCTTGATGAAGTTGAGAGAGAAAGGGATGAGAGCTTATGGGGCTGTTGAGAGGTGAAATCTCCAGCAGGTGATATTGTTTACTTGAGTCAAAAACAATGTGAGAGGAGATGTTGTACCTTTTGAGAAAAGTTTGTGCAGAACGAAGGACTTGGATAGGGCTGATAATTCTTAAAAGAGGCTCACTGGCTTTGTAAAGATAAGGGGAGCTCATATAGTAGATCTCATGCATGTCTTTTAAAAAAGACGCTGAAATGGGAGAGGGGTGAAGTTGCTCTTTGCAGTCCTGAGGGTCGGCAAATAAAGAAAAAGAAGATAAACTGATAATCAAGATCAGTTTGGAGAATGTTAAAAGCTTCACAAGTCCTCTTGCTTTTACTTTGTTTTTTCGGGTTCTTTTTCTTCAGCCTTTTGGGCTTCTAAAAATCTAACCTGAAGGTCACTGATCACGGAATTTAGAAAAGACTCTTCTTCTGAGGTCAGATTGTTTTTGGTTTTTTCCCGTAAAAGAAGCAGCAAGTCAATATTGAAGGTGGCCATTTGAAGGTTTTTTTGAATTTTATTGGTATGAGGGTCTGGAGCCAGTCCAAGGGACATGGCCGCAGAAGAGGCTATGGAGAGAATGAGGGAAGAAAAATTGGCTTCCAGTTTTTGTTGAGATTTCATTTATAAGTCCTTGTTTATATAGGGTAACTGCCAATAAGCCGTTGAATACGGCTTTTGGCATGAGGCTGAAGTTGAAAATAACGAGTCCACCCCTGATCCGTCAAGGGGTTGGCTATGAATAAAGGAGCAAAAGCTGGGAAAATTTTATAGGGCTTGGTTTTTCGGAGAGTCTCCAGTTTCCAATAAACTTGGGCCAAGGGGCGAGGAGACCCTATAAGCTGAGCGCTCTTTTGATCCAGTTTATAATAAATTTTTTTGCCCAGAGGGAGATGAAGAAGAAAATGAATCAAGGGAACGAGTAGAGTTGAAAAGGGATGAGCCCAAAAAGAGTTTTTTTGCTTAATGCCAATAACATCACAATACACTCTATCTAGAAAGTTGGAAGCGGAGAGAATAAGAAGAGCAAAAAGAGTGGCGAAATTAAAGGCCAGATGAGCTTGGGTTTTAATGCTTACAATCTGGTAGGCCAGAATGGCTTCTAGTTCTTTTTTGCTAAAGTGTTGTAGAAGGGCTGTAGTTAGAACAATGGAAGCGTTTCGAAAGTGTGTTCCTAGAACCATAGCTTGGGGCGATTCTGAAGAGAGGAGATAAATGGGGGGCGTTGAGGGAAGGTGAGCTTTTTGGGAAAGGTTCTGAGCCATTTCTAACAGCCCCCAAGGGTCTTGTCCTTCAAGTTTTGTAGCCTCAGAAAAAGGTTTTAACTTCAGTGGAGAGAAAAGATAGTAAAACGTGTTAAGAAGGAGGGCCAGAACGAGCCCAATCATTAACCCTGAAGAACCTCCAAGTAAATGACCCACATAGAGAATAAGAGCCGATTGAAGGATCAAAAAAAACCATGGACGCATTTTTTGCATAGAGTTTTAGCTTATCACCATCTTAAGAACCTGTGCAATCTCATGAAACTAACGCGATGATTCATTTTTTCTGCTCGCAAACTTTCTGGAAGAGCTTATAATGAGATTTTTAAGGAGGGATAAAGGGTGGATGTGGATCTAGTCGCACTTAATGAAGCCATTAAGCATGAAAGTCAGTTTGTAGAAAAAGCCTTTAATGAAATTAATAAGGTGATTGTTGGTCAGCAAGAAATGCTTGAAAGCATTTTAATGGGTCTTCTGACAGGAGGGCATGTTCTGTTAGAAGGAGTTCCAGGGTTGGCCAAGACATTGACTGTGTCTTCCATGGCCAAGGCCATTTCTTTACAATTTCAGAGGATTCAATTCACACCTGATCTGCTGCCAACAGACTTGGTTGGCACGATGATCTTTAACCCCAAAACAGGAGAGTTTAGTGTTAAAAAGGGGCCCGTGTTTGCCAATATCGTTTTAGCTGATGAAATTAACAGAGCACCCGCTAAAGTGCAAAGTGCTCTTTTGGAGGCCATGGCTGAAAAACAGGTGACCATTGGAGAAACCACCTATCCGCTGCCTAAACCGTTTTTGGTTTTAGCAACACAGAACCCTTTGGAGCAAGAGGGTACATATCCTCTTCCTGAAGCTCAAATGGACCGGTTTATGTTTAAAATTCTTGTGGACTACCCTAACAAGAAAGAAGAACTGGAAATTCTGGAAAAGATGTCCGTGGAGAAAATACCAGAAATTCATACTGTCATTACTAAGGAAGAACTGGAAAAGGCCAAAGGACGCATTGATGCGATTTATGTGGACTCTAAAATTAAAAATTATATTGTTGAGATAGTCATGGCTACGCGTTCTCCTTCGGAATATGGTTTGGATCATTTAGTTAATTTGTTAAATGTGGGAGCTTCTCCTCGAGCGACCATTAGTCTGACCAAGGCGTCTAAAGCTCATGCTTTCATTCGAGGGAGAGGATACGTGACGGCTGATGATGTGAAGTCTGTAGCTAGTAAGGTTCTACGACATCGGTTGATTTTAACCTATGAAGCTGAGGCTGAAAATGTGACCACAGATGATGTGATCAAGGAGATTTTAAATCACATAGAGGTACCTTGAGTTGAAAGTCCCTTCAGAGGTTTTAGAAAAGGTCAAGCTGTTAGAGCTTGTTATTCGTAAAAGAGTTAATAGTTTCTTTGCAGGACAGTATCATTCAGCTTTCAAGGGTCAAGGGATGACCTTCTCTGAATTTCGGGAATATGTTCCTGGAGATGATGTGCGCTCTATATCCTGGCCGTTAATGGCAAAAACAGGAAAAATTTATATAAAAAAATTTGATGAGGAACGAGAAAATATTTTAATGCTTGCAGTTGATATTAGCGGCTCCACTGATTTTGGGTCTCAGAAATACCCCAAAGGGGAAGTTATGGCTCATGTGGCAGCCGCTTTAGGGTTTTGTGCTGTTAAAAATGGAGACCCTGTAGGTTTGGTGTTGTTTTCTGACCAGGTCGAACATGTTGTGCCTCCTAAAAAAGGGCGCAGTCATTTGTTGCGCATCTTGAGGGATTTGTATTTTTTTAAGCCTTATTCTCATCAGACGAAAATTTCTGTGGCTTTAGAGTTTTTGCAGGGGATTTTAAAAAAAAGATCCCATGTTTTTTTGATCAGTGACTTTGTAGATAAAGATTATACCGAACCACTCAGAATGGCTTCCAAAAAGCATGATATCATAGCAGTTCAAGTTCAGGATCCTTTAGAAGAAGAGACTCCCCCTTTAGGTTTGGTGGATTGGGAAGATCCTGAAACGGGAGAACACCAATTAATAGACTTGTCATCGCCTCTTGTACGACGGTTTTTCAAAGAAGAAGCTTTAAAAGTGAAGCAACAGATTGCAGAAGACTTAAAACGCTCTCAAGTGGATTGCATTCAAGTTCGGACCGACCAGGATTTCATTGACCCTCTTTTAAGCTATTTTAAGAGGAGAGCGCTTCGATGACAGAGCCAGGAGGAGAAGGTCAGTCTGCATGGTCTTGTGAATTCACTTCTCAAACCCAAAAATGGACGGTGGGTGCAAAGCAAGTCCTTGTTTGTTCAGGGGAGCCTCTTGAAATGCCCCTTCGAGAGGTGCAAATTTTATTTAAAAACGAAAAAGAAGATGCTTATAAGCTTTATGTTTTAAGGGTGATGCATTCTGAGTTAAATCAAATTCAACTGGAAGTCACCTCCTATCGACCTGGGGTTCATCAAAACAAGGTTTTTTACTTGAAAGGGCAAAATCAAAAGGTTGTTGTTAAACCATTGAGTTGGAGTGTTGAAAGTGTTCTTTCAAAAACTCAAAAACCCGTTCCTTATTTTTCTCTTGGGCCATTTGAATTAAAATATCCATGGTGGTTTTGGGGAAATTTTGTCATTTTGGGTACGGCTATCCTTTTATGGTTGATTCTCGTTGTTCGAAGACGGATTGAACGAAATAATCTCATCGCTGACCTGAGAAAACATAATACGGCATTAGGTCCATACGGACAATTTAATAAAGACCTCAGACAGCTAAAAAGAAAGTGCTTTTCTCATCCAGAAAGTTATCAAGTTTCTCAAGAAGAACTTAAAGGTTGTTTAGATGGTCTGGAGGAATTGTTTAAAATGTATTTGTTAAGGGCTTTCTTGGTTCCAGCTCACAAATGGCCAGCGTCTCAGGTTCTAAAGGATATTAAAAAGCATCATAAAAAAGTTTTTATGCATGCTCAAATGGAGATTAAATCTCTGTTTAAGGAGTTCAAGAGGTCGCGAGGAAAACTCTCTCTTTTAAAAATGAAAGACTGTGAGCAGTTGTTGCGAATGACTCAAAAATGTGTGGCCTTATGTGAAAAATACAGGAAACAGGAGGGAGCTCAGAAATGACCATATGGCACTCCCTGTGGGCCTTTTTCTTTTTTATCTTTGTGGGGGTTATTCTTGTTTGGAACCTCATAAGGAAGAAAAGAAAGTATCCTAGTTTGTTGTATGGTAACTGGAACATCATGAGAAATCTAAAAACAAGGGGGATTAGAGCTTATCTTGCTTTTTTGCCAGATTTTTTTCGTTTATTGGCCTTGAGTTTTGTTATTTTGGCTTTGGCGCGGCCTCAAAGGGCTGATACGAAGATCAAGAAAAATGTCCAGGGCATAGATATTATTATTTGTTTGGATATTTCTGACAGCATGCTGATTGAAGATATGCAGCCCGTTAACCGTTTAGAGGCTTCAAAAAAAACCATTGAGGAATTTATTAACAAGCGCGTGACAGATCGTATTGGATTGGTGGTATTTTCTGGAGAATCTTATACAAGGGTGCCGCTGACGCTGGACTATGAGTTACTCAAAGAAAACCTGAAACAAGTTCAAACCACTCGTAATATCAAGATGGGAACAGCTATTGGTGTCGCTCTAGCTAATGCCGTGGCTCGCTTAAAAGACTCAAAAGCGAAAAGCCGTGTGGTGATCTTTTTGACCGATGGAGAAAACAATACAGGAACCATATCGCCTGCTACGGCTATAGATATCGCTAAAGATTATAATGTGCGCATTTATAGCATAGGAATGGGGCTGGATGGACAAGCAAGGCTACCCGTTTACATGCAAGGGATTGGGGGTCGGAAGATTAAGACCTACCGGCCTATACACAGTAAGGTGAATGAGAAACTGTTAAGGAAAATGGCTGAAGAAACTGGGGGAAAATATTATCGAGCAACGACTTCCCGTGCTTTGGAAAATGTTTTTAATGATATTAACAAACTGGAAAAAACAAAATTTGAGGTGAATCAATATGTCAAGTATGAAGAGCTTTTTACAGCTTATTTAAAATGGGCTTTTTGGCTTTATGTTCTGGGCTTTTTCTTGGGCCAAACGGTTTTAAGGAGGGATCCTTAAATGGATTACAGATGGGCGAATTCTGACGTTTTTATATGGCTCACTCTTTTACCAGTTTGTTTTCTACTTTTTCTGTGGGCTCAGTATCGTCGCAAAAAGGTGCTGGAGAGGGTGTTTTCATCTCGGCTCGTTAGTTTTCTAACCCAAAGTGTTTCTCTAAGAAAAAGGCATATTCGATTATCTTTATTTTTAATGGCCTGCTTGTTTTTGATTCTCTCGTGGGCGCGGCCTCAAGCTGGTCGTTCAGAGACAAAAGTTAAAAGTGAAGGTGTTGAAATCTTTCTTTTAGTGGATGTTTCTAACAGTATGAGAGCCGAAGATGCCAAACCTAGTCGTTTGGAATTAGCCAAAAGAGAGCTTTTACGCTTTTTAGATATGGGAGGAGGGGATCGAATAGGGCTCATTGCTTTTGCTGGTTCGGCCGTTTTGCTTTCTCCTCTTACGACGGATCGATCAGCCTTGAAAATGTTTATTGAATCCTTAAGTTCTGATACGGTTTTCAATCAGGGAACCAATTATAAGGATGCTCTGTGGATGGCTAAAGAAGCCTTTGAAAGGGGAGGGGTTGAGCCGGATAAAACCACTTCTGTTACTCGGGCTATTGTTATTGTTTCTGATGGAGAAGACAATGAACCTGGAGCTATGCGGGCAGCAGAACAGCTTATTCAGAAAGGAATTCATATTTTTTCTCTAGTGGTCGGAACAGAAAAGGGGGCTCCTATTCCTTTGAGGCGGTCTGATGGCACTTTAAAGGGTTATCAAAAAGACAAACAAGGTAATATTGTGATTACAAAAACAAAAGGAACTGTTTTAAAAGCTTTAGCTCAAAAGGGGCAAGGAGGGTTTTATCATCTATTTTTTGGAGGAAATGCCATTAAAAAACTTAAAGAAGATATTGATCATCTTCAAAAGGCAGAGTTTGAGTCTTCAGTGGTGGTTGACTATAAAGAATATTATCAGTGGCCACTATTTATGGCTTTATTGTTGATGTTTTTGGAGTGGCAAATGGGAGAACGAAAAAAAGAAGGAAGTAGAGTGTGGCTGGGGCGTTTTGAAGGAGGAGTTTCTCCGTGAAGAAAATAGTGCTTTTATTTTATTTTGTAAGCTGCTTTTTAGGGAAGGTAGCTTGGGCGGCTTCTCCCATCGTTGTTCATAAGAATAACAAGGCCGCCTCTCTTCTTAAGAAAAGCCTTAAAAAACGTCAGGAGGAAAAGTTTAAGAAAAATCAGAGTGAAATAGGCCCTGTTGTGAACACCTTTGAAGCTTATCAAAACTTGATTGATGCCTTAAGGAGGGCCCCTCAGTCGCCAGAACTTCACTTGAACTTGGGGTTTTATTTTGAATTGGAAAAGGAACCAGATAAGGCCCTTCAGGAATATGAATATGTGATAAAATTAAATCCTAAAAAGAAAGTCTTATTGTTTGCAGCTTACTTTAATGCGGGCAACATTGAAGCTCAAAAGAAGAATATTGAAAGAGCGCTTTATTTTTATCAAAAAGCTTTGGATATTTTTCCTCAATCCAAAGAAGTTAAAACTAATATAGAGCTTTTGTGGTTGAAGCAGCAAGGAGGCGGTCAAGGAGGCGGTCAATCCGATGACAACCAGCAAGATAAGGGAAATAAGGGACAAGGCAGTGATTACAAGCAACAGAAAGAAAGACCACAGGACTTTAAAAGTCAACGGTTGCCTAAAAATGAGGTAAGAAAGATTTTGGAAGAGTTAAAGCGTCAGGAGGAAAAAATTCGCGCTAAAGAAAATCGACAGAAGAAGGGCAAAGAGGAAGAGCATGACAAAAATTGGTAGTTTTTTTGTGGTATTTTTCTTTGTTTTAAAAATTCTTTCTCAGGAAGGGGTTCAGGTTACAGCCACGGTGGATCGTTCAACGGTGGTTCTTGGAGAAAGTTTTACTTTGAGTATTCGTGTTTCAGCCTCTGAGAGTCAATCGGTGGAGGCTCCCCAGTTGCCTCCTATTGAAGGACTGGAGTTGCTAAATACAGGAGAAGTTTCAGAAGTTCAAAGCTCTTTTATTAATGGGCAATTTCAGGTGCGTCGCATGCAGGTTTTTAATTACACCCTTGTCCCTGAAAAAGCAGGAACTCTGCATATTCCTGCTATCCGTGTTTCTGTAAATGGGAAAGTCTTTCGAACCAAACCTTTTTCCATAAAAGTTTTAAAAAGCGGACAAGGTGCACCGTCGCATCCTCCCTCAAATCAACAGCCACCAAGCCCTTTACCTTCGGACCCTTTTGAAGAAATGGACAATATGTTTTCTCAGTTGTTGAAAAGGCATGGGTTTGGAACGGATATTGGAGAATCTGAACTGAAACAATCTTTTTTTATTCGTTTGGAAGTGGATAAAAATAAAGTGTATGAAGGAGAGCAACTGGTTGCCAATTGGTACCTTTATACAAGAGGACAAATTTTGGAGATTGATACTTTAAAATACCCTAGTTTAAATGGTTTTTGGAAAGAAGATATAGAAATTGCTTCTCGGTTAAATTTTAAACAAGCTGTTGTTAATGGAATTCTTTATAGAAAAGCTCTTTTAGCTTCTTATGCTTTATTCCCCATGAAGTCTGGGAAGTTGGTTATTGACTCTTATAAGGCTCGTTGTCGTGTTATGTCTTCTCTAGGGATTGGTTTTGGGCGTCCCCGATATTATACAAAAGCCAGTAAACCCATGAAGATCACCGTGCTGCCTTTACCTAAAGAAGGTCGACCTGATGATTTTTCAGGAGCTGTGGGTCAGTTTCAAATGGGAGTTAAAGTAGAAACCAAGGAACCTCAAGTAGACCAGCCTCTTGTTATTAAGGTTAAATTTGCAGGTCGAGGTAATGCCAAATTAATTGATTTACCACCTATTGATTGGCCAAAGTCTTTTGAACCTTATGACGTTAAAAAAGAGTCTCAGTTTCATAAAGACGGAACGAGCTTTAAGCTTTTTGAAGTTTTACTTATTCCAAGAGAAGCGGGAGAGTTTCGAGTTCCTTCCCTTCATGCCAGCTTTTTTAATCCTCAAAAGAAAAAATATTACACCTTAACCAGCCAACCCTTGACCATAAAAGTGAAAGAGTCAGTTCATAGAGGAAGAGTTACACAAGACGAACGGCCTTTGGAGGCTTTGGGACAAACGAAAGAGAGTGAGTCAAATTCTTCGGGGAACAACATCCTTAATTTGCAATATCAATGGCTAGAACCATCACCATGGCATGGTATGAAGCGATGGATTTTATGGGGGACGGCAAGTCTTATAGTGCTTTTGATTTTACTCATACAGGCCTTTCGAGAACTGGGAGAGAGAAAAGAAAAAGGCGCTTTGGAAAAATTAGAAAAGAGGATGAAAAAGATACGTAAACAACTCAATGCTAGCAAATGGAGAGATGTAGGGACTCAGGTTATTAATCTCACCTATGAGGTTTTTGGATATATCAGTGACGAAGGAGGAGCTGAGGATATTCATAAATTACTAGATAAGGTTTCTCCCAGTGTGAGGCGTGAAGTGGGGACTGAATTGAAGAAACAAGTGGAGTATTTTGAAAAGTTAGCTTTTGCTCCTGACTCTATTTTAGAAACTTTGAAAAATAAGGAAGAAGTTAGGAAAAGAATGGATCAAATAGAGAAGCTTTTGGCAAAGTCTATAAAACTCATGGAGCATGATGAAGAAAATACGAATTTTTAAGTTTTTTTTAGTGGTTTTGTTGTTTTTCTCTGGTCCTTTGAAGGCTTCTTTCCAGAAAATCACCATTCAGGTTTCAAAGGACTCTCCTCGCCTTTTTGAAGATATGAGTGAGCCAACATCACCTATGGCTCGTCAGTTTTTTATTTTAAAAAAGTTCCAAGTTCAAAAAAACTATTCTGCTTGTTTAAAAAAGGCTCGTGCTTTGCAAAAGAGGTTCCCTTCCTTCAAGTCATGGTTACTTATACGAGAGCTTGAATGTGGGAAAGACTTAGTAGAAAGAGATCTTAAAAAAGGACTTTTATTAAAAAGTCCTTTGCAAAGAGGATACCGCCAACTTTTCAATATGAAGGTTCAAAGCTCTGCTTGGAATTTGTTGCGAAAAACTTATGTGGCAGCTCTTCTTAAATATTTACAGTATCAGGTTAACTATTTTCGTTTAAAGGCTTGGGAGTCTGTGGAGAAACTGGAGGAAATGAAAAAGTGGTTAACCAAATCTCAGGCTTTTCAATTTTATCGTTTATCTGGAGATCTTGCTTTTGTTCAGCAAAACTTGGACTTGGCGGCCAATCTTTATAAAAAAAGCCTTACATTTAAAAAGGATTTAAAAGTTCAAAGTCGTTTAATCTCTCTCAGGAAAACTTTAGGTTTACTTGAGAAGTCTTATGAAGGGGCTGATTATTTTTCTCCCCTTCAAAATGTGGATTTGGAGGCCACAGAGGAAGAGCGTCTTTATGTTAAAAGAATCAGAGATTATTTAAAAAGAGGAAAAATATTGCCCGCTGTAGAAACAGGAATACGTCTTATAAATGACTATCCAGGAGGCGTGCGTGCGCAATGGGCTGCGGATCGGGTGATAACAGCTTATTTGAGAGTTCTGCGCCATAGGGATAGGCGTTTTGTTTTGCTAAAGGAAAAAATATTAAAGGCTATTATTAAGGCTCCGCCAGATCGTTTACTCAAATGGGCTGAGGTTTTAAAAGACCAGGAAAAGTATAGAGAAGCACTATATTTATCTGAGAAATCCGTTGAAAAGTTTAAAAAAGCAAAAACAAAAAAATTGACGAAGGCTACGTGGCTTGCGGCCTGGAATGCTCTTTTAGATGGGAAGTATGATAAGGCTCAAAAATATTTTGGTTCTTTAATCAAAGAGCATGCGGGAAGCCCCGAAGCTCGAGAGGCATTTTTCCGACAGGGACTGTTAAAATATCGGTTGGGTAAATATGGGGAGGCTGTTGCTTTTCTTGAGAAGTACCTCAGCTTACCTCGTAATGATAAATATGAACTGTCTGTTTTGTATTGGTTATGGCGAGCCAAACAGCAATTGAAGGCTGCAGAGGCTTCAACTATAGCTCAGAAGCTCTCAAAAAAGTATCCCTTAACTTATTACGGTTTAAGAGCCAGAGCTGAACTTGCAGGCGGGAAGTTGAGTTTGCCGGAGGGTGGCCAGCCCGTGAAAAGCATTACCGTTTGGTTAACGGAGGAGAGACGTCAAGAGTGGCAGAGATATTTAACTTTTGTGAATGCAGGGTGGTTCAGAGAGGCTCAGTTGGAACTTCAGGCTTTTTATCAACCTCGCTCCCCTGAAGAAAAGTTAGTTTTTGCTGATTTGTATGCCAGATGTTTGAACTATCATGAGGCCATTACCTTGGCCAATGAAGCGTGGGATCAGCGCCCCCATTTGATCACTGTTTTTTGGATCAAAAGGCTTTTTCCAAAACTGTATTGGGATAAAGTGAAAACTTATGGGACTCGTTATGCTCTAGATCCTCTTTTGATTTTAGGGTTGATTCGTCAAGAAAGTTCTTTCCGTGCAAAAGGACAAAGTGGTGCTGGCGCCTTGGGATTAATGCAGCTTATGCCTTTAACAGCTAGGGAAGTGGCCAGGAATTTAAGAAAAAAAATTACTTTGCCAGAGGATTTGTTTCAGCCATCCACGAATATTCTTTTTGGCACTCTTTATTTAAGTCGCATGTACCGGGCGTTTAATGGAAATGTTCCTTTGGCACTAGCGGCTTATAATGTGGGGATCGGGAATATTCGGAAATGGCAAAGTAGTCGAGAGGCGGAACTTTTTTTCCAAACAAATGATTCGTCGCCCCAAAATGAGATCTGGATAGAAGAACTTCCCTGGACTGAAACCCAGTTTTACGTTAAGGCCGTTTTGAGGAACTTTCTAATTTACCGGCTCTTAGAAGAATGGCCAGAAGAAGTTCCTGCTTCTAACCCCATTTGGGCTCTTCAAAAGTATGTAAAAACAGCCGATAAGTGAGATAAGTTAAAAGGCATTTTGGGTCTAGAGAGGTTGCTTAAAAGAAAAAAGTAAGGGAAAATTAAATAAAAAGGGATTTTTATGAAGACATTGTTACTATTTTTACTTGTAACAACAGGGTGTTCTGTTTTCCAGAGAGCTCCTGAGCCAGAAATTGATGTGAGTGAAGAGATCAATAAGGGAACAGATGATGTTTATCATCCGAGTCCCGAATTTGGCACAATTCAACTGGAAGTCAATCCTGCAGTTCAAAAGTGGTTGAATTACTTTCAGGAACGGGGGCGAGCTCATATGGAGCGTTACTTAAAGCGTTCCACTCGTTATATTTCTGTTATGAAAGCAGAGCTACGAAAAAGGGGGATGCCTGAAGAATTGATTTATGTTCCTTTGATAGAGTCTGGCTTTAATCATAGGGCTTATAGCTATGCCAGTGCTGTGGGGTATTGGCAGTTTATTCGAGGAACTGCCAAACGGTATGGATTACGAATAAATACATTCATTGATGAAAGACGAGACCCTATTTTATCTACCAATGCGGCGGCTGAATATTTTTCAGAGCTTTATAACTTGTTTGGAGACTGGTATTTGGCTTTAGCGGCTTACAATGCAGGAGAAAATCGCATTAAACGAGCTGTGATGAAATACAAAACCAGAAACTTTTGGCGTTTAGCCAAAGGCCGGCGGCTTCCTCGTGAGACACGAAATTATGTACCCAAGTTTATAGCAGCGGCTTTGATTCATCAAAACCCGGCCAAGTATGGATTCCATGACTTGGATTATCAGAAGCCCTTGAGCTTTGATGAAATTCGGGTGGCTCGTTCTATTAGTCTGTATACTTTAGCTAAGAACTTAAATCT
>RFKI01000180.1 GCA_003694355.1 Bdellovibrio sp. | reverse complement strand
TTTTCTGCAATAAACACATTTATTGTGTTGCTACCTTCACTGCCATCTATTGAGGTCCAGACATAAATCTTATGCCAACCTAATGTGGTACTAGTTCCAGAGAGAGCAGTAAGGTTTATATCAAGATCTCCTGAGAAACCAACACTGTTCTGAGCAGTGATCATGATGTTAGGAGTGACTACTTTTGTGAAATTTGTAATTGTTCCAAGCATATCAGTATCATTTTCAAGGTCTGGAGTTATTTGAGAAAGATTATAATTAATATTGCCAAGCCTTAACCGCACAAACGACGTGCTTAACCCATTTTCTTTATACCTTACTGTAAGGTTTTCCCCTCTCCTCCTGTAATAAGTGTGGCTTACTTGAATTGGGCCAACATACTCATCATCTTCAATTTCATTCGGGCCCCTATAATTACATCTTGTTGTGTTCTCACATTCTATCTCAGAACAATCTTGCACGCCGTCATGGTCATTATCAAAGTTGTCATGACACATTCCCGGCCCAAGTTCATTCTGCGGGCAGTATGTTTCTAACTTACAGTCAGGATCCCTGCAATCAATTTCGCCGTCGCCGTCATTGTCTAAGCCGTCATTGCAGATTTCAGGCGCACCGCATAATAAACCATTAGGACCAATAAAGCCGTAACAATCAATGTCATTACAATCCACGCCACCATCATAATCATTATCAACGCCGTCAGCACAAGAATCCACTGCATAATTTTCATGCAAGTAACAAGGGCTACAGTTAACATTGTTCCCGTTGCCAGTTCCTCTGCAACTTGAAGGATCCCAGCAATCAACACCATCTTTCCCATCATTGTCAAACCCGTCAGTACAGTTTGTTTCAAAGTCAAACTCGCAATAATAACCAAACGTCGGATGAGACACTGAATCACAATCATCATCCAAGCAGTCCACCAAATAATCTAAATCATTGTCTTTTGTGTCAAAGCACCAACTATTATTAGAATCAGAGATTCTTGGGTCGAAGTTCTCAGAGCTGGGGCATTCAGGTTTACCAGCACAATCATAATCTGGGTTATTATTAGTATAACCGCAATCATAATACTCATCCGCGTCATTATCAAAGTTGTCAGTGCAATTCAATTCTGTTCCGTACTCACATATTTTGTCAGGCATTTCACCAATTTCTCCATTGCAATCAATGTCAAGGCAATCTGTTAAGCTGATATACCCACCAGGATTATCCTCAAAGGAAACGCTTATCGTCGACTGATTAAACAAGCCCCAATCCCAGTCATCATTGAAACCATTGCTGCAACTCGCTTGTGTGATATTCTCCATATTAGGACAATTTGGATCATTATGCCAACAATCATTATCTTCGCAATCAGTGTATCCATCTGCATCATTGTCAAACCCATCAGAACAATTCAATTCTGTTCCATACTCGCACATGCTGCCGCTTGGCAGAACTTCTTTTAGATTACAGTCAGGATCTTTACAGTCAGTGGAATTTCCTGGTTCCAAGGGATCCGTTCTTGCAAAGAGGCCGTCATCAAGGTCGTTATCATACCCGTCTATGCAGTATTCGTGCTGCCCTGTGCTATTAACATAATCACTTTCTTTGCCATTAAAATAGGTTGTGTCATTAACCCTTAGGAATTCTGCATTCACAGTTGAAGCAGGAAGGTTAATGACAAGCTCTGTCTTATTGTACAAGCCAGGAATTGCAATTGGAGAGATGTTAATTGTTATTAGCTCATCAAGCCAGTCTGAGAAAGGATTCTCAGTTACACTAACTGATTTCTCATGAGTTATAAAATTTTCATCAACAGTGATAAATCCTAGTTGCCTGTTGGAAACATTGCTTATGTTAAGCGTCTCGTTTAATCTGCTCACTGCCAAGCTTAAATCGTCATTATTGAACCTGCTTTTCCTTGACCACCTGAACCTCATTTGCCCTCCAGGCCTCACTTGCTCAATGTACGCAACAGTTATTCCTGCCCCGCCATCACAAATACCATCAGGAGGCGAGTTATCTATTCCTCCAACACAGGCAAAGCACAATCCGTTTACGCAGGGATCTCTTGGGACGCCGGCATCGATAGACATGTTCCATCTCCAATAGTACATTAACCCAGCACAGTCCCTATCATCGCCATCAACTAAAAGATCGCCATCATCATCTACACCGTCAAAACAATGCTCTTCTGTGGCGTTCTCCATGCCACCAGCATCTTTTCTTGTCGCAACATGATTAACATCAGCATCCCAGTTACACAGAAGCTCATCAAAGAAGAAACCTGCCCTGTAATTGTAACATTGAACCGCGTCAGAGACATCTTTTTGCGTCCAGTTATTGTGCAAATAAACAAAGGTCGAGCCATTCATCACTTCATGAGTCCCATTATTGGCTGTGACTGTAACATTGTATTGACCGTCAGGCCTAGTGTTTGTCTGGGTTATTGTGTAATGGATAGTGTAATTGTTTCCGGATGAGGTTACTGATTCAGAGCCTGGAGTGTATCCCGAATCAATTTGGGAAAAGTTTGCCTCAACATTTAATCCAGGTTCTTCTAGGGTTAAGTCAATTATTATTTCATCACCGTCCTCATAGAACAGCCTGTCTCTTCTTGGCGGCTTTATTGAGAAATTGAACTCTTTTATCACATTGTTCAATGACTCATCAGTACAATTGACGTAAAGAGTAAAATCATTATGGATTAAAGAATAATGCTGGGATTGGAGATAATTTCGACCAGGCTGAGAGGGTAATGACTCATAAGTAATGTGATGTGCTGGCAGGGTCTGGCTAAAAGTTTCATTGTAAACTGCATTTATTAGGGTGTAATCCAAAGGATTATAATCAGTCTTGTAATAACAAGTAATATTTTTGTTTGATGTAATATTGAATGTTGGTGAATTGTCATAAGTAGCGTTTGCCATAGTAATGTTTATTTCAGGCAGAACATTATCCACTTTTGTCGTGTTCTCAACATAGTCTGAGGTGAAGTTTGCGTTGTCCTTGACTAGGCACCTCAGCAGGACATTATCATTCTTTGTTCCGGTTGGCACTGCAATCGTGGAGTCCCAAACGCAGGTGTCTGTTCCTGGCGAGCAGCCTAAAATGCTCAGCCATGTAAAGCCATTGTCAACGCTGTAGTTGAACATGTAGCTGGAAGCGTTTATTCCTGAGTCAGCGTCTGTGAATCCATTGCAGTGTATTGTTACGTTTCCGCTC
>RFKI01000179.1 GCA_003694355.1 Bdellovibrio sp. | reverse complement strand
TTTTTCTTCCACCTAATCTTGGAGGAGAAATTTATGGAGAAGTAATATTTGTTTATGTGGGATTGGCTCTCATGGTGATAATGTTCGTGTTTTTTAATATTTATTCTTTACAAGAAAAGTTTTCTTGTTTGAGGGAGGCTTTTCTCAAGATCTCAAAGCAACAAAATCTGGAAAGTTTTCCTTTATCTATACGAAAAGATGAACCACTTTTGGAAGCTATTGAGAGTATACAGAAAAAAAATGTTGGGACTGTTTCGTATCCAGAAGCTGATTTTTCCATTTCCAAGTATCGTTCTATGTTAGCGCGTTTTTCTCAAGGTCTGACAGTTTCCTTAAAGGCTCCATTAACATCAATTTTAGGTCAGATACAAATTATTCAATCTAAATTAACAGACTTTACGTTAAAGCCACATTGTGAGTCTATTGAGCGGGATGCGAGAGAATGTCGGAAGGTTCTTGATCATTTGAGTCAATATTTTGATAAGGCACCTAGAAATATGGAGGTCTCCTCTGTTAAGGAGATGTTACAGTCTGTTTTTGTAAAGAAAGAAGGTGTTTTCAAAAAACAAAAAATTAAATATCAGGAAGATGTCAAAGAGGATTTGGTTGTCTATGTGAATAAAGCTGAAATGATTCAGGCTTTAGAGTTTATTATAGATAATGCCATAGAAGCTTTAGATCAGGTTTCAAGAAGAGAAATTTTTGTGAAATCCTTTTGTAAAGAGTCAGGTATTGTTTTGCAAATTCAAGACTCGGGTCCAGGAATTGAATCCCAAAGTTGGGAGAAAGTTTTCCAACCATTTTATACAACAAAGGAAAAAGAAAGTCATCCTGGGCTTGGACTCAGTGCAGCTCAATCAATTATTAGTAAATTTAAAGGGCATATCAAAGTTTTCTCTGAAGCTAAGGGAGGAACCTTTGTTGAAATTTGGTTGCCAGAAGTAAAGGCTTTTGAGAAGGAAGCTGAGCTTCATTCTCTATCAAAAGACAATCATTATAAGAGAACGGGAGATGAAGAGGTCAGCGAAGGTGCTATTGAGGGGGCGCGTGGTGAAGTCGCCAAGTCGTGAAGAAAATTTTTGTTTACAAAATTCTAGTGAATTTCTTTTCTTTAGTTTATGGTGTCAGCAAATTTTTAAAAAAGGAAGAGTGGAAGAGGCTGTAGAAAGCTTTATGAATGAGGTCCTTCGTCGTCTTCCTGAAAAAAGTGAAATCATTTATTTTAAGAGCGTCCATCCAAAGGGACAAATGGCCTTTAGCTCTGCCACTTCTTTTCAATGGAAATCTTCCCTCGTTGGACTCACTTTACCTTTTGAGCAAGAGGATCCCAAGCGTGCTGAGCAAGAGTTTGAGAAAATGAGAGCTTCTGTTTCTTGGAAAAGTTTTGTTCAAAAATTAAAAGGACGGCAGGTATTTCTTTTGCCATTTGTATTTAACAGTAAAATACAAGGAGTTTTTGTGATCCTTCAGGACGTTGGGTTGCACCCTCCTGTGGCAGAGGGGCGTTTCAGTGATCTTGTTCTTCAAACTTATTTTTTCTTGCTTCAGCAAGCCTGTGAAAAGATAGCCTTGCAGAGTAGAATACATCATTTATTGACAAAAGATGAAGAAACAGGATTTTGGATGGCTTCGCAGTTATTTAATAGGCTTTCGGCAGAAATTTCTCGTTCAAGGCGCTTATCCAAGCCTGTATCTTTAGCTCATATGTACTTTAAAGTCGCACCGAAATGTTCAAGAAAAGAAGAGAAAGTTCTTTTTCGCTTTTTGGCTTATTTATTAAAAGAAAATAGCCGCATTAACGATTTATTTTTCAAAGTGTCTTACCGGGAGATAGTCCTTGTAATGCCGCACACAGATAAGAACAGTGCAGCGATCAAATGTGAGCGTTTGCGAAGAATTATTGAGCACCTTTCTTTTGAAAAGATACTTCCTGAAGGAAATGATATAAAAGTTCAGGTTGCTATAGGTCTTAGTGAGTATCCTAGCCTTTGTCAGGGGGCAGAAAGTTTGATAAACTCCGCTGCTGATGCATTAAAGACATTAAAGCAGAAAAATGTAAATCGGGTGTGCTTGGCTTCTGTTTCTAAAGGATTTCAACCCGACTTTCAACCTTTTTAATAGGTGAGAACTTATTTTGCGAAATACAATTTTAAGAGTGAACCTTTCAGCCCTTCGCTCTAACCTGCGTTTGTTGAAGAAAAAAAGTGGTTCTGTGTTTTTTTGTCCTATGGTTAAGGCTGATGCTTATGGGCTAGGAGCACAGAGGGTGGCTTCTCTGTTTGAAGAAGAAGGAGTGGATGCTTTGGGGGTGGCCTTGGTGGAAGAGGGTGTGGAGCTGAGAGAGGCGGGCATTCGTTCACCTATTCTCATTTTTGGGGGCCTTGGAGGCCCAGAGGATGTGAAAGTTATAGAAGAAAACAAATTAACTCCAGTGGTTTCCTCAAGGAGAGAACTCGAGATTTTAGAGTCTTGTTTAAAGGGGCCGCTTGCTATTCATTTAAAACTTAATACGGGAATGAATCGTTTAGGTTTCTCTCCTCAAGAATTTCAAGAGGTGAATGCCAAAGTGCTTCATTCTTATAAACTCCGGATGGAAGGGGTTTGTACTCACTTGGTTCAAGCTGAGGATTGGGGAAGGCTTGAATCTCTTTCGCAAAAGCAAGTGAGTCTATTTTTGGATGCGGTCAAGTCTTTGCCTGAAGGAGTGATTCTTCATGTGTTTAATAGTTCAGGCATTCTTTCTGGGGCTGTTGAACAAGTGCCTTTAGGGGTTCGTCCGGGCATTGCTTTATATGACGGACCTTCTCGCTTGGGCTTTCAACCAGTGGTTCAGTGGGAGTCAGAGGTTTTGGCTTTGCATGAAGTGTGCCCAGGCGAAGGGATTTCTTATAACTGGACTTGGGTTGCTAAAGAAAAGTCCATTATTGCAGTGATTGGCGTTGGGTATGCAGATGGATATCGTCGAGCGTTATCAAATTGTGGTAAGATTCTAATAAAGGGAAAGCGTGCTCCTGTTGTGGGAACGGTATGCATGGACTATATTGCTGTTGATGTCACTCATATAAAGAATGTGGGTGTGGGAGAAAAAGTTGTGCTTTTAGGGACCATGGGAAAGGAAGAGATTTCCGTTCAAGAGATGGCTTCGTGGATGCAGACGATTTCATATGAGATATTGACGGGAATTGGTAAGCGGGTTCCAAGGGTCTATATTGAAGCAAACGTGAGGTAACAACTAGGCAACGATGATGATACAGCTATGGACTCAAAATAGAGATCGTATAAATGAAGCCATAGACAAGTTTTTGTTATTTGTCTGGGAAAGCACTTATGGAGCCCTTACCACTACAGGTAAAGTGGTTTTATTTTTTATAGAGGGCATGCGTCTTGTTTTCGTAAAGCCCTATCGGGTGAATGAAATCATTAAGCATATGGAGTTCATCGGCAATAAGTCTCTTATGATTATTGCTTTAACGGGAACGTTCACGGGAATGGCCATGTCCTACCAAATTTATTTGGGTTTTAGTCTTGTGAATGCCACCAATTTGGTAGGGCCTACGGTGGCTTTGGGAATTACAAAAGAATTAGGGCCTGTTTTAACGGGACTGATTGTTGCCGCTCGGGCAGGCGGAGCGATGGCAGCTCGTTTGGGCACAATGCGGGTTTCTGAACAGATTGATGCCATGGAGGTGATGGGTATTAACCCTAAGCAGTTCCTTGTAGCTCCCAGGCTTTTGGCGGCCATTATTTCCTTACCCTTATTGTGTGGCGTTTTTGATTTTGTGGCCATGGCAGGTTCTTACTTCTTGGCAGTTCATCTTTTAAATTTAGACGAAGCCATTTTTTGGGATAAGATTCAGTTGTGGTTGAACCCTAAAGATATCAATGAAGGGCTGATCAAGGCTGCTTTATTTGGAATGACGTTCTCCTCTATTTGCACTTATCGTGGTTTTTATACAACAGGTGGAGCAAAGGGAGTTGGTGAGTCCACCAATGGAGGCGTGGTTAACAGTATGGTGCTGATTATTGTTGTTAATTTCTTTACAACAAATGTGATAAGGGCGTTGTATAAAATAAAGGACAATTTGTAGCCCATGGAGCCAGTTATTGAAGTAAGGAATCTTTATAAAACTTTTGATGAAGGAAAGAGCTTTGTTTTAAAGGGACTGGATTTAAAGATCCCCAAGGGGCTTATTACTATTTTAATTGGATATAGTGGCACAGGAAAAAGTGTTTTATTAAAACATATATTAGGTTTATTTAAGCCCACTAAAGGAGAGGTTATCGTTCTGGGGCAAAATTTATTTGATATGGAGGAAGAGGAACTTATTCGGTTCAGAACTCGATTAGGAGTTTTGTTCCAGCATGCGGCTTTATTTGATGATATGACTGTTTTGGAAAATGTCACCTTTCCTTTGAGGGAACACAGGAGAGATTTGTCTCCTCAGGAAATTATAGAAAAGGCCATTGAAAAACTAAAAAGTTCAGGACTGGACCCCAGTCACTATGACAAACAGCCTTCGGAGCTTAGTAGTGGAATGCAAAAGCGTGTGGGACTGGCTCGGGCTTTGGTTTTAGAGCCAGCTATTCTTCTTTATGATGAGCCCACTACGGGGTTAGATCCCATTTTGACGGGCATGGTGGATAACTTAATTATGGAAACTCATAAAAAACATAAGGGCTCGACAAGTGTCGTGGTGACTCATGATTTAGGAGCCGCTTTCCGAATTGGAGATTATGTTGTGATGTTAGATAAGGGTAAGGTTTTATTAGAGGGGGCTCCGGAAGTGTTTCTAGAATCGGATATAGAAGTTGTTCGTCATTTTGTAGAAAAGGGCTTAAGGAGAAGTGAAGATGTTTAACTCACCAGAATTTAAAGTGGGATTTTTGGTGGTGGTTGTGTCTGGAATTATAGGTTTTATGTCTTTAAAAGTGGCTGAAGGCCCAGGATTCTTGGGATTACCCAATAAATATCATTTTGTTATTGATGATGCCAATGGGCTTGTAAAAAACAGCACAGTAAGAATTGCTGGTATTAAAGTGGGAGTTATAGAGGATATCAAATTAAAAAATGGAAAGGCTGTTGTTTATATGTTGTTAGATAGTAATGTGAAGCTAACGACATCCAGTTATGTAGAAATTCGAGCTGATGGTATCTTAGGAGATAAACATGTTGAAATTTTCCAGGGAAACCTTAATGATCCTATTCTCAAAAGTGGCAGTGAGGTGCGAGCATCAAAAGCAAGAGGAAGTATCGATGCCGTTGTGGCAGAAGTCGGTAAAATTTCAGACTCTTTGGGGGCTTTAACAGAAACTTTACGGAAGGCTATGACGGGAGAGGGGGACACCTCTTCGCCTGTGGGACGTATTATTAAAAACTTGGAGAATTTGACAGAAGACTTGGCTAAGGTCACAGGAAAAAATAAAAAGAAACTGAACGATATCGTAGAACGTATTCATTCCATAACCGCTCAGGTGGATGACTTTTTAAAGGATGATGGAGAAAATGGTTTTGCTTCTTCTTGGCAGAAAGCCATTAAAAGTTTATCGCGTATAGATCGTTCACTGAGAAATGTGGAAGAAATTACAGATAAGATAAATCACGGCGAGGGTACCTTGGGGCGCTTGATCAATGATGACTCTACCGTAGAAAGTATTAATGAGGCTGTTGATAATGTGAATAATTTACTGGGGAATGTGAGTGTGTTGGAGACAAGTTTGGATTTTCATTCTGAATATTTAGCGCAGTCTGATGCCATGAAATCATATTTAAACTTTAAAATTCAGCCAGGATTGGATCGGTACTATGAGCTGGGAATAGTGGATGATCCTGAGGGAGTGGCTAAAGAAATAGATACAACGGTCTCTTCTGGGGGAAGTAGTAACACAACGAACACGAGAATTGTGGAGAGAAATAAGGTGAAGTTTACAGCTCTTTTTGCAAAAAACTTTTATGACTTTACTATTAAAGGGGGGCTCATTGAGAATTATGGAGGCGTTGGTGTAGATTATCGTTTATTCCGTCAATCCATTCGTTTGAGTCTAGAGGCTTTTGATTTTCAAAATCTTAATTTAAGAACCTTTGTGCGTTATAGCCCTATTCGCGGAGTTTATTTAATTGGCGGGGGAGATAACGTGTTGTCGAGCACAGAAAAGAATGCTTTCTTGGGGGCTGGTATTTTTATTACCAATGATGACCTTAAAATGTTAGCTTCCAAATTTTCCTTTTTTTAAAATAAACTCCTTCTTGAGAAAAGACCAAAAAAGTGTTTTTATACTTTTTAGTAATCAATTTGAGAATCAAATAACTTAAGGGGCTATCTTATGTTTAAGAATGCGTTGGTCAGTGTTTCAGATAAAACAGGGCTTGTTGATTTTCTAAGACCTTATGTAGATCAAGGGTTACGTGTTGTTTCAACAGGAGGAACAGCTAAATATCTTAGAAAACATGGATTTAAAGTCGTTGATGTTCAGGAGCAAACTCAATTTCCAGAGGTTATGGATGGACGGGTTAAAACCCTCCATCCCTTTATTCACATGGCTTTGTTATTTCGGCCTCATAAGGAGTCTGACCTGCAACTTTTAAAACAATATCAATTAGAGCCTTTTGATTTAGTCATTGGTAACCTTTATCCTTTTGAGGAAACTCTAAAAAATCTTGGTTCCGATTTTATAACAGAAGAGTTGATTGAGCAGATTGATATTGGTGGCCCGTCTTTATTGCGTGCAGCAGCCAAAAACTTCCGACAAATTATAGTGATCTGTTCTCCAAGTGATTACAAATGGGTTCAAAATAAAAAAGAACTGACTTTAGAAGATCGTAGGTGGTTGGCTAGTAAAGTTTTTGCACATACGGCCGCCTATGATTCTTTAATTGCTCAGACATTGAATAATAAATTAGGAGAAAGTCAATGGAACTTATCAGGCGATATGGTGAAATCACTTCGTTATGGGGAAAACCCTCAGCAAGAGGCTTATTGGTATCACTGGAAAGGGGAAGTTCATGGACTTCATCAGGCTCAGGTCCTTCAGGGAAAAGAACTTTCATTTAATAATCTTCTTGATATTGAAGCCGCTGTTTCAACTTTAAGAGAATTTAATGGGAAAAAATCTTGTGTCGCAGTTAAACACAATAATCCTTGTGGGGTTGGGGTGGCAGATTCATTGGTGGCAGCCGTAGAACGAGCTTTAAAGGCAGATCCAGTGAGTGTTTTTGGTGGTGTTGTGGCTTGTTCGCATGAAGTGGATGAGCAAGAAGCTTTACTTTGTTCCAACCTTTTTCTGGAGTGTTTGGTGGCACCATCCTTTTCTGAAAAAGCTTTATCTGTGTTTTCTTCCAAGAAGAATTTACGACTTTTGGCTTGGAAAGATTTGTTTATAGGCGATAAAAGACCTGACGTTCGTCGTGTTTCAGGAGGCTTTTTAGTACAGACAAAGGACCAAGTGAGTGTTCAATGGGATAACAGTTGGAAGTTGATTGGTGAGCTTCCAAGTGAGAGAATAAAAGCTGACTTATTGTTTGCTTGGAAAGTGTGTGCCCATTTGAAGAGCAATGCCATTTCCATTGCGGAAAGCGGACAAACATTGGGGTTAGGTATGGGACAAACAAATCGCGTGGATGCTGTAAAAGAAGCTATAGAAAGGATGAAACAGTTTCATCAACCGAAGGAGCCTGTTTTGGCAAGTGACGCTTTTTTTCCTTTTCCAGACTCTATTGAGCTTGCTGCAGACGCAGGTATTCGTTGGGTGATTCAACCTGGGGGTTCAATTCGAGATCAGGAAGTTATTCAGAAAGCTCGAGAAAGAGGGGTTAATTTGATTCTAACAGGAAAAAGGCATTTTTTGCATTAAAGAGAGGAAGGGCTTCTTGTGATTCAAGATAATGCAGCTTTATGGCTTGTTAAGCGAAAAGGTAAAGTTCTAGGGCCTTATTCCAAGATAGAAATAGGATATCTTTTAGAAAAAGGGGACCTGGATTTTTTAGATGAAGTCCAAAGACCTTTTCAACGCTGGAATTTCATTCGGGATGAAGTGGCTTTTGCAAGTATTGTTGAAGAGGTGCGACGGAAGCGTTCTCAGTCAGAGGACTCATTAAATGATGAGTTTACAGTAACAGAAGCTGTTACTATCGGTGGAATGACAGATGGGGCTACAGAAAAAATAGAAGGTATTTTCCCTGATGAACTAACCGAAGAGATCAGTTTGGAAAGAAAAGGTATTGAAGATGCTGAATATGAAGATATTGATGAACCAAGCAGTTTTGCCCGTAAAACTGTAGAAGGGCCGGTTTATGGATATGAAAAAGATGAAGAGATCGAACAACTAGGGCGCTCCAAGGTTTTATGGATTGTAACGGCTATAATTTTTTTAGGAACTTTATCTTATGCCTATTATCAGAGGGTTTTAAGGCCTTCTAAGAAGAATTCCACAACAGTAGGTACACAGTTACCAAAGGTAAAGAGTTTATTAAAGGCTGGGCATTTTGAACAGGCATTGAACTTGCTAAAAAAAATTAAAAAAGAAAACCCTAGAAGAATTGAAGCAAGTAAAACTTTAGGACTTTTGTTAATTCAAATGGAAAATCAGACGATTCAAGGGCGTCGTTATTTGGAAGAAGCATTGTCTTTAGCTCAAGGCCAGGAAGATGAAAATGGAATTCTTGTAGGTATAGGAATTGCTGACCTCATTGAAGATGATTTAGAAGAAGCCCGGAAAATCTTTAAAAGAGTATTGGCACAGGATCCATTACATGTTGCAGCCATGCTTAATTTAAGTTTTCTTTCTTTTTCAGAAAAAAAATATCAAGAAGCTTTAAGTGATTTAGAGCCTATATTAAATATGCCTGCTGCTCCAGATGAAGCTTTTTTCTTTTATCATTTACTTGCCTATCATATATGGAAGTCTCAAAAAGATAAGAATATTTTAAAAAAGGTTCTAAAGAG
>RFKI01000003.1 GCA_003694355.1 Bdellovibrio sp. | reverse complement strand
CATCCAACCCCATTTCATTTTCTATTTCTTCCAAAGTTTGCTTTTTCAAAGGAACAAATTTTTTTTGATAGGCTTTTTTATCTGGATACTTATATTTTAGCTCGAGCTTTAAAGAATTATACTTTGAAATGATTTGGTTCATTTCTTCATGTTTTTCAGCAATCTGTTTTACAAGATTCCTCTTTTGCTCAGATGAAGACGATTCATTTTTTTCTTTAATCAAATACTTTATTTCGTCTTTAAGACTATGAATTTGACTTTCATATTCCTTTAAACGATTTTCCTTTCTGGACCACTCTCTTGTTTCAAAATCTTCTTCCCCACTCTCTGCCCCCTCACTTTTTTCCGAACTCCTCTCATTAGCCCACAAAGAAACGGCACCCGTAAGTATATAAATAAAAGAAATCAAAATGACTTTTTTTAGTCTACTATTCAGTTTGTAAAACATGTTGATCCCATCGAATTTCCAAGTTCAATCTCTTAAATTCCTGAATTAAAATAAAGGCCTTTACGGCTGAAAGATCCTTAATTAAAAGAGTGCCTGATTGGATATTTGACATAATCTCTTTGGCTGACCACAAAAATTTACTGTCATTTAAAACATCAAAAACCTCTTCCTTTAATTCAGGAGAATCAATGCCCTTTATTTCCAGATTATAAAATAAGTTTCCCTCTTGACCCATAGAAACTTCTGTATTTGCAAAATCCGCAACACTCTGAACAAGATCTTCAACACTGGCAACACCACTTTGAGAACCATCGTCTTGAGTTAAAAACTCAGGATCTAACTTTGAATTTTCATTATCTGCTTCACCGAAAGAAGCAAACTCTTCGTTCATAGAGATCTCAGAATTTTCTTCTTCAAAATTGCTGTTTCCTTGTAAACCCTCTTCATATTCCTCCACATCTAAATGCTCCTCTGCCTCCATAGAAATATCTTCATTAGCCTGATTCCAGCCCGTCTCGAGCTCTTCTTCAGAAGAGCCTTTAATAACTTCATTTTCACCATTTTCATCTGAACCTACTACGCTTTCTTCAGTGCCGCTCTCCTCTCCTGTGGCATAATCGACCTCTCCATCCATATTGACAAACAAAGAAGCTCCACAACTTTGGCACACAACTAACCCGAAATCTTCATGAAGTTCAGATTGACACTGAGGGCACTGAAGCATGCAAATTACCTTCTTTTTTTCTTTCTTTTTTGCCTCTCCAGCCTTCGTCGTTCTGCTCGATTCAACCGAGGTCCCTCTTCTCCCCCCAAGTTCAACTCTGCGCCCATCACATTTTGATTCAGACCTGCTAAAGGCACTTCACTAGACGTGCTTTGTTGAAAAAAACCAGAAGTTTGCTCATCTCCTCCCATATATTCATAATCAATATCTCGACCATGTCCATGATATTGATATTCAGCTCCTTCATCTATAAGTTGCACTTTCAATAGTTTTTCTATCACTTCTGATTTAATTTGCTCATTCATCTGTGTGAATAAACGAAAAGCCTCTTTTTTATATTCTACCAAAGGATCTTTTTGGGCAAAGGCCCTTAAATTAATACCCTCTTTTACATGGTCAATTTGCAAAAGATGATCTTTCCAACTACTATCAATGGTCTGAAGAAGCAGCATTTTTATAATGTCTTCATAATGCTCTCCCAAGTCTTTTTTCTGCTGATCAAAAACCTTTTTGACAACATCCTTCACCTTTTGCAACAACTCTTCTTCTGTTTCAACACTGTCTATATCTGGAATTTCAATGCCAAACTGTTTGCTAAGAGCAACATTCAAAGATTTTAAATCCCACTTCTCTCGAGGCTCACCTGGAGGCACATAAGAATCTAACAAAGAAGAAGTCACATCCCCTAACATATCCAAAATAAGTCTTTCTAGGTTATCTCCCTTCAACACCTGTTTTCTTAGAGAGTAAATGACCTCCCTTTGCTTATTCATAACATCATCATATTCCAACAAGTGCTTTCGAATATCGAAGTTATGTCCTTCCACCTTTCTCTGAGCTCCTTCAATCGCTCGGCTCACCATTCTGGCTGTAATGGGCTCATCATCGGGCACCTTCAGAGTATTCATAATTTTTTGGATGCGTTCTCCGTTAAAAATACGCATTAAATTATCTTCCAAAGATAAATAAAAGCGCGACTCTCCAGGATCTCCTTGTCGACCTGAACGTCCTCTTAATTGATTATCAATCCTTCTCGACTCATGCCTTTCTGTTCCAATAATATAAAGTCCTCCAGCCTCCAGAACTTCTTGCTTTTCTTTTTCACACTGCTCTTGATATTTCTTTAAGGCCTCAAGGAATTTTTCTGAATTTTCATCTCCTTTAATCTTAGTTCTAGCTAAAGCTTCTGGGTTTCCCCCCAATACAATATCTGTTCCGCGCCCTGCCATATTTGTAGCAATGGTAATGGCTCCCTTTCTACCAGCTTGAGCTACAATTTCAGCCTCTCTCTCATGGTGTTTAGCGTTCAGCACATTATGAGTGATACCTTCTTTTTGAAGTAAACGACTTAGCTTTTCAGATTTTTCAATACTAACAGTTCCCACAAGAACAGGTTGCCCCTTTTGAGCCCTTTCCTTAATGTCTTTAGCAATGGCCTTGAACTTTGCCGCTTCGGTCTTATAAACCACATCATCGTGATCTACACGAGCAATGGGCTTATTGGTGGGAATCACAACAACATCCAGGCCATAGATCTTTTTAAACTCTGCCGCCTCTGTTTCAGCTGTTCCCGTCATACCAGAAAGCTTTTTATACATTCTGAAATAATTTTGAAAAGTAATTGTTGCAAGAGTCTGGTTTTCGCTTCGAACACGAACACCTTCCTTTGCTTCCACCGCTTGATGCAAACCATCTCCCCATCTTCGTCCTGGCATTAAACGCCCTGTAAACTCATCCACAATGATCACTTCTCCATCTTTAACCATATAGTCCACATCTTTGTGATAAAGGTGATGAGCTTTTAACCCTTGATAAACATAGTGCAGTAACTCGATATTCTGTGGGTCAAAAATATTCTTCACATTTAAAAGCTCTTCAACCTTGTTATTGCCCTCTTCAGTTAAAGAAACCGTTTTATTTTTTTCCTCCATTGTAAAGTGAACTTCTGGTTTTAAATGAGGAATAATTCTATTGACCTCATAATACTTCTCTACCGATTCCTCTGCTGGACCAGAAATAATTAAAGGCGTTCTTGCCTCATCAATTAAAATAGAGTCACACTCATCCACAATGGCAAAATGATGTTCTCGTTGAACGTAATCATTGAGATCAAACTTCATATTGTCTCTGAGGTAATCAAATCCAAACTCATTATTCGTTCCATAAGTGATATCTGCAGCATAAGCTTCTTTTCTTTGAAAATCAGACATATCATGTACAATGGTTCCTACTGAAAGCCCCAACCATCGATACACTTGTCCCATCCAATCAGCATCCCTCTTAGCCAAGTAGTCATTCACGGTTACAAGATGAGCTCCTCTGCCTGTTAATCCCACAAGATAAAGAGGCAAGGTCGCAACAAGAGTTTTTCCCTCACCTGTTTTCATTTCAGCAATCGCTCCACGAAATAAAACAATTCCTCCAATCAACTGAACATCATAATGCCGCATCCCTAACACTCTTCTGGCAGCTTCTCGACAAACAGCAAAAGCTTCAGGAAGCAAACTCTCCAAGGGCTCTCCTTTTTCAATTCTCTCCTTAAATTCCGGTGTCTTGGCCTGTAACTGCTGGTCACTTAAAGCTTGCATTTGAGGCTCTAGTGAATTGATTTTAGTCACCAAAGGAGCCAGCTTTTTCATATCTCGCTCATGCTTTGTTCCGAAAATTTTCGCCAATAATGACGCCATAAAAAACTCCTTAAAAGCTTTAAGATACAGCTATTGCTGCTTGATGTCTAGGAGTGGGGCACAGATCAAAATCACCCCCCCTTATGAACCGCCCCCTTCTTAACCATAAAACGATTTCACGATCCGCTTCAGCACACACCCCACCTTCTTAGCCATGGCGGGGCCTATGTGCCTTTTTCTTCATCCAGTCAAAAGTTTTTAGAGATCATAGTAAAGATAAAATTCATAAGGAACAGGACGCTGTTGCAAAGGTAAAACTTCTTTTTCACGTTTATAAGTAATCCAAGCATTCAGTAGATCTTCTGAAAACACATCTCCCCGGAGTAAAAATTCATGATCTTTCTCTAAAGCCCGTAAAGCGTCCTCTAAAGAACTTGGAACAGATGGTACTTTTGCAGCTTCCTGAGGAGACAGTCCATAAATGTCTTTTTCCAGAGGGTCTCCAGGGTGAATCTTATTTTGAATGCCATCCAGTCCAGCCATTAAAAGCGCTGAAAAGGCTAAGTATTTATTAGCACTGGGATCTGGCGTGCGAAATTCAATGCGTTTGGCCTTTGGATTAGCTCCTGTATTTGGAATTCGAATCGCTGCAGAACGGTTTTTATAACTATAAGCCAGCTTTACAGGAGCTTCAAACCCTGGCACTAAACGTTTATAGGAGTTTGTTGAAGGGTTCGTAAAGGCACACAGAGCTGGAGCATGTTTTAAAATACCACCGATGTAATAAAGAGCTATTTCTGATAAACCTGCATATTTATCTCCAGCAAAAAGGGGCTCTCCATCTTTCCACAGAGACATATGCGTGTGCATCCCTGAACCATTATCTCCAAAAATAGGCTTCGGCATGAAAGTGGCTGTCTTATGGTGCCTTCTTGCAACGTTCTTAATGATATATTTAAACCACATCATTTGATCCGCCATACTCAAAAGGTCCGCATATTTAATATCAATTTCTCCTTGCCCCGCCGTGCTCACCTCATGGTGCTGACGCTCTACTGTGATCCCAATTTTTTCTAGTTCCAAGCAAATTTCTGTTCTTAAATCATGGAGAGAGTCTGCGGGAAGTGTTGGGAAATAACCTTCTTTATGACGAGGTTTAAATCCCAGGTTTCCCCCTTCATCACGACCTGTATTCCAAGCCGCTTCATCAGAATCCACCTGGTAAAACCCTCCAAAAGCCGACTGATCGTAACGAACATCATCAAAAATAAAAAACTCTGCTTCAGGACCGAAATAAGCAGTATCCGCAATTCCTGTAGACTTTAAATAAGCAACGGACTTTTTTGTCACTTGACGTGGGTCTCTTTCATAAGGCTCAAGAGTATCTGGCATTACCACATCACAAATTAGGGAAAGTGTTGGAACTTCCATAAAAGGATCCAACTTAGCTGTGGAAGCATCAGGAAGGACAATCATGTCAGAGCTCTCAATACTTCTCCACCCTCGAATAGAGCTGCCATCAAAAGCTAACCCCTCCTCAAACACGTCAGGAGTTAATTGATTAAGAGGAATGGTAAAGTGTTGCCACATTCCAGGCAGAT
>RFKI01000178.1 GCA_003694355.1 Bdellovibrio sp. | reverse complement strand
TGATTTAGTTTATAGAACAAGGATGTTCCTGTGAAAAAAGTTTTTTCGTCTTTATGGGTCTTTTTGTGTTGCTTGCTTATTTCTCTTTCCGCTCCCATGAGTTTGGGTTCTTTCTCCTTGGCTTTTGAAAAGCCATCAGCAGATAAGGTAAAAAAGGATCACAAGGGGGAAAAGAAGATAAAGGATGAGGGGGATGACAGTCTTGATGAATTTTTAGAAGAAGAGGGGTTTGATAGTGAGGGAGATTTGTCTGAAAGTGATATTGAAGGAGATGAAGAGGGGAGTGAGGTTGAGTCAGAGAATCAAGATAGCTCACAGCAAGAGGATCAAGAAGTCACTAAAGATGAGGAAGATGATGAGTTTGAAAGTTTAGATGAAGATGAGGAGGTCTCGGAGACGAAGAAGGCCAAAGTTGACGAGAGTGATGAAGAAGAGTTTGAAGAAATGGAGGGTGACACAGGGCTCTCTGGGCCAGAGGAAGAATCGGAAATCACGAAAGGCTCTGAAGAGTTAGAGAAGCAAGAAGAACATCAGGCAGCAAGTAGATCCCAAATACAAGAGGATCAAGAGAGTGAGCCAGAGCCTTCTTTTTCTGAACCCATTTCTCCTCAACCAGAGGAAAGAGAAAAAAAGGAAGATGCAACTTCTACCTTGGCAGAAGGCAAGGATGCTCCTGATTTGGAATATGAAGCCCGACTTCATCAAATTTACTTGAATTTTTATAATCAAAAAATACCTCAGGAAGAATGGAAACGTATTGTGGGTTCCAGAAAGTCTGAGGTGTATGTGATTAAGCCAGGAGATTCTTTATGGGAAATTAGTCAAATTTTATTTGGAGATGGAAACTATTGGCCTAAGATTTGGGCAATTAATTCTCGTATTACAAATCCTCATTTAATTCAGCCAGGAAACCAAATCCGGTTTATTTTGGGAGATGAGCATGGAGCTCCAGCTTTTGCCATTACAGGTCCAGAAGAGTCAACGTCAATATCACAAACTTCTCAAGAAGGAGATGGAGAAGACGAGCCTGAAATTCCGCCTCCTTCAGTTGTAAGTCGTCCTGTTCTAAAAAAACTTCCTCCCAGTTTACCTGCTTGGCAAAAATTCTATTCGGGAACAGAAAGGTCTTATGATCAGTTGGGGATTTCCATTATAGGACGACCAAAAGTTCGCATAAAGGAACAGTTGCCTTTAAGCAGCTATATTGCTGAAACCTTGCCATGGTCTTCCGGAAAAGTGGTGGAGATTGAAGCTGGTGATCAACTGGCGAACTCTTACCAATATATCTATGTTCGTATGCCTAGAGGACAAGCTCACATCGGAGATCGGTTTTTGGTGATAAAACCATTGGGTCTTCTGGAGCCCCCCAATAAGTATGTTAAACGGGTGAAGGGATATTCTATTTCTGTTCAGGGAGAGATTGAACTTACGGAAAAAATAGAAAAGGTATCATCTTTTGCACAGCAAGGCGGGGAGTATTTTAGAGCCCTTGTACTTAATATTTTAAATCCAGTTAGTGTTGGAAGTTTTATTGTTGAAGGCCAAATTCAACAAATGGATATGAGTTTTAAGGGCCCCATTATTAATGATAATCAGGCTCAAATTGTTGGTGGAGAAAAGTCCCAAAAAAGACAGCTTCTAGGCAAAGGCGCTATTGTTTTTTTGGACCGAGGAAGCCAGTCCGGTTTTAAAAAAGGACAAATTTATCCCATTCGGATGAATCGACGAGTGAGAAGAAGCAAGTCCATCGTTGTGGAAGGGTTATATCCTATTGGTTACTTAAAGATTGTGAAAGTTTCACCGCACCTCTCTACAGCTGTGATTCTTAAAGCTAAAGAAGGAATCTATGTGGGGGATTTCATAGGGAATGGCATGACAAGTTTAGATATTCAACGTTTATCTCAAGGTGATGAGGACCTCATGGATGATCAATTTGATGAGGATGTGAAAGAAGAAAGAGATGGAGGGCCGCAAAAAGAAAGTAAAGAGGACTCCTCTTTGGATGAAGAGTCTCTTGAAGAAGAATAAGTGTCAAGTTTTTCCATAAGTTGAAATAAATCAGAATCATCTCGAATCAGGTGAGCTCCTTCAAATAATAAATCCAGGTTTCCTTGACCTGAAGGATCCATGGGGGAACAGGGAAGTGTTGCAACCTCCTTCCCTTCTTCGATGGCATAGTTGGCTGTTAAGAGGCTGCCACTTTTTCGTTTAGCTTCTACGACGAAGGTTAAAGGGGTGAAACAGGCAATGAGATGGTTTCTGATGTGAAAATAAAACTTTTTCATCGAGGAAAAGGGGGAGAAGCAACTAATAAAAGCGCCCCCACCTTTAAGAATGGGCTGAATCCATGAACTTAAATGAGAAGGGTAAATATGGTTTAGTCCAGAAGGTAAAAAAACCAGTGTGGGGTTTTCTGTGCGAAGACAGAGGGCATGAGCCATTTGATCAATACCTCGAGCGCCTCCACTCACAATCAGTCTTCGTTTTTTCGATAAAAAGTTTTTAAAGTGCACTTCCATCCATTTCTTTGAGTTCTCAGAAGGGTTTCGACTTCCAACGACAGACAGGGATGAAAGAGGAACAGGTAAGCTATTTTTTTGAGAGAGAATAGTAAGTGTTGGGGGAGTGGGGAAATTCAGGAAGGCCTTTGGGTAGAGAGGGTGAAGCGGGTGACAGATCAAAACTTGGTTTTCTTGACACCACAGGATTTCTTTTTGTCCTTTTTGTCTCCAATGCTTCAGTTTGCTATGAAAACGAATAGGAAATCTGTCTTTTAAAAAAGAGTCACTGTTTTGAACACTTTTAGAAGCGTCGCGCAAAAATTCATAACTTAAGGGAATTCCTCTCCAATAAAGTGTGGATAAAAGTTTGGTCCAGCTCATAGGGCCTCGGTTCATTTTATAAGTTTTATTTGTTTTTTGATTTGCAAAAAACAAACAAGATCAAATAGCTTTAGGGGGTGCAAAGAGGAATTGGAATGCCGGTTATCGGATTTTATATGGAAAGGTGTTTTTTGAAAGTATAGAAGCTGTAAGTTCCTAAAAGGATATTGGTGCTCCAGGCTGAGAGGGAAACTGGCAGCCAGCCGCTTTTTCCAAGCCCTTCAAAGATCATATACAAACTCCAGTAAAGCACAACCACTCCAATGGAAAGGACAAAGCCTGAAGATTTTCCACTTCGTTTGTTGGCGACACTTCCAAGGCTGGCTCCCATAAGAGCAAAAATAAGGCAAGCAAAAGAAAGGGCCCACCTTCTGTGATATTCTATTGCAAAAAGTCGTTTTTCATTTTCAGGAAGAGAGGGGTTTTTTAGCTTCTGGTAAAGGTCTTGTATGGTTAAAGAGAGAAGGGTTTTTTGTTTTTCGCCGATTCGGATGGCATCTTCCAAGAAGATGTCATAAGTTTCAAAATCAATTTTTGTATAAATATTTTTTTGAGGGCGATGAATGTTTCCATTGTAAAGTCTGAGAAAAGCTTTATAAATAGGAGGTTCGTCTTTTGTGACGAGTTTACCTCTGGGAGCCACAATGGCCATAGGGTTTTGAGGGTTCCTCTCATCATAAATAAAAACGTCTTTTAACCAACCCGTTCGGCTGTCTACTTTATTGGTATAAACCACAAGATTAAAAAAACCTTCAGAAAAAACACCACTTTTAATGGTGGTGCCAGGTTTAAGAGCGGCTAGTTTATGTATGAGGACCTCTGATTGACGGTTGCCCCATGGGGCTAATTGGAAAGACACTTGAAGAGATAAAAAAGTCGTAATGAGAGCAAGAGTAAAAGCTGGTGCAATGATGGACGGGAAGCTAAGTCCAATGGAGCGAAAAGCTATGATTTCTGAGTCATTATTCATACGTCCATAAGTGATTAAAATGGAGAACAGGAGGCTCATGGGCAGAACGAAAGGCAAAAAACTAATAGACATATAAAATAAAATTTGAAGAATCATTTTAAATCCAGCTCCATGAATGAGAATGTATTCCATTAAGCGAAATGACTGAAACATGAGAATAATGAAAATAAAGATGCCAATGCCCATTAAAAAAGGAGGGATGAGTTCAAAGAATATATACTTAAAGGCAATTCGACTCTTTAGCACAAAATTAGATTACTTGAGGCTTCCTTAGAGAGCAAGACTTTTGGCTTTAGTCTAAAATGGAAGGGCTTTTAGACAAAGAATTGACCTTTTGGAAGATTTCTTCAAAATAGAGGTATGTATCGGGTTATGTTAGTTTTAGATGATTATAACGAGCTTGTATATCTTCAATCTCTATTGAGAAAACTCAGTTTAGATGTGGAAGCCATCCAGAATCAAAAAGCTTTTGAGAATACACGTTTAGGTTTTCTGCCTCAGATGATTATTGCTACAGCTAAAGGGAAAAAAATTGATGGCTTGAACCTTGTGAAAGGAGTTCGAAAAGTACGAGGGACTCCGGCCATTGTCCTTTTGAAAGATGTGTCTCAAACATTTGATCAAAGAGAGTTGGAAAAAGCCCAAGTGGATGAGGTTTTAGATTCACCAGTTAATGTTCATAAGCTTTTAGAGTGTTTATCTCGATATAGTGGTCAAAGTATGGAATCTTTGCTGGCCAAGTATAACCGTTTTAAAGAATCTCAAAGAACCAAAGAAGAAACAAAAGGTAAAGACTCTCATTATGAGGGTTATGAAAAAAGTGATGTCAAAATTATTTCTTCAAAACATTCTTTGAAAGATGGTACTTCTTCTGTGAAGTTAAAGAGCTCTTTGATGGATTCTCAGCGGAGGGAAAAGTTTGAGGCTTTTCTAAAAAAAACTTCTCCCATTCAACAGGAGAAGAGTTTCTCTCGTAAAAGAATCCTTGAATATAATAAAATGATTCGTTCAGAAGAGAAGCCAGACTATAATGACGAACTGGAAAGCTCTCGCCAGGACTTTGTAAAAGCGTTATTTACATCTCCTCCTGTTCAAGACGACGAAGATAATCACTAGCCAGCTTTTTTATTTTTCCAGAACTTTGAGAGGATTTTAGTGAGGTCTGTTGTAATATTCAGGGTTAAGGATGTTCTTGAAGTGGATTTCTGGTATTTGTCCTTTATTTTTATAATTTCTCTTTTTGCAAAGATAAACTGAGGTTCTACTTCGATGGAGTTTTTAAAGTATTTTAAGGCTTTTTCAATTTCTCCAGACCGTTTATAGTAAAGCCCCATAATGAAAAAGTAGAGGTGATCATGTCGGTTTTCAGGAGGCACTTTATCAATGAGGGATTTTATGTCTTTCAAAAATTTTTCTATGGATCGGCCCTGGCGTCCTAATTTGATTTCACACCAGATAGTATATAAGAGGTGTTTTGATTTGTTGGGAATTTTACCTTTTATTTGTTTAAGTGTGGAAAGGGCTGATTTGAATTTTCCTTCTTTAATCAGCTTTTGTGCTTTTTTCATAAGAGCTTCATTTTTTAATGACTGTTCGAGGTGTCCTACCTCAAGCTCTTTAATATATTTTTCTCGTTTTTTCTCATCAGAAAGGGTGGAGTAAGCTTCATTTAATTTTTTAAATATCTTAAGAGTTAAGTCTTTAAGCTCTTGAGGAGCATCTTCTGGAACCTTGTCGGGATGAATGGCTTTAGAGAATTCTTTATAGACTTTTTTGATTTCTTTGATCCTGGCATTCTGAGCCAGACCCAGAATTTCAAAGTGGTTTTTTGAGTCGATATCTCCAAACATTTTTTTAAGTCGTTCAATTTTTCTCTGATACTTTTGAGTGTTCACAATAATTTCTTTAAGAGAGAGGAGTTGAGTTGACAGAAGAAAGTGGATGGATTTAAGAATATGTTCGCTCTCACCAAGGTTCATATCTAAAACTTCTTGGATGGTTTTTCCTTGGCTAACATAAGGAAGTTCAGAGCAAGAAGAAAGAAGAGGGAGGCCCTTGATATGCTGAGCTTGGTTGATATGGGAGGTAGCTTCCAGAGTGGCATCCATTTTGGGAAGGTAAACCTGTTTTAACCAGTCATAGGATATTTTCGAAGAAATCCAGTCATTGAGGAGAAAAAATAGGTCCATAATCCCAAGAGAAAGGCGTGTGTAAAGTTGTGGTTTGTTAGGTAAGTCCTTGAGTTCTAGGGAAATCATTTCTTCCTTAATGGTTTGACTAAGACGAATTTCCATTTGTTTTTTTATAACAATATCTATGGCATGGGGACTTACGGCATTGAGTTTAATAAGTTGTTGCCCTAAAGGAAGAGATGTTGATGTGGACATGGCTTGTTTGATGTCTTGACTGCTAGCGAACTCCATTTCCATGAGTAAAACACCCATGAGAGATTTTTCATCTTTTGTGAGAACTTGAATGATGTTTCCTTCCTTGAAGAAAACATGAGCAGCTTCCTGTTGATTTTCTTTTAGCACAAGCTCCCCTGTCCAACTGGCATGTAAAAGGGAAGAGTAAACAAGAGGCAGGTGATAAGCGTTAAAACTATCTAGGTCCTTTACTTTTTGTATAACTTCAGAGCGACTAAGATCAGAGTTTTTCATGAGTGAGTAAATGGAACCCTTGTCCAGGTGATCTGGATCTGACAGGGCCTGCGCCGTTAATTTAAGGAATTCTTCAATATCAAAAGGCTTCTTTAAAAAAGCAAGAGCTTTTGTTTTAGTTAAAGCATCTCTTTCAAATTGTTTGTCTTTAAAGACGCCTGAGATCAGTAAAATAAAAAGATCATCTCCAAAGTCTTGTCTTAGCTGATGAGCCAAGTCCACTCCATTCATTTTGGGGATCATGCAGTCAATAACCACCAATTGATATTCTTGAATTTGGCAAGCGGAAAGGGCCGCTTGAGCATCAGGAACAAGCTGTGTTTGAAAGCCTTGTTGTTCAAGGGCTTTCTTTAAGGCGTTTCCTAAACTTTTATCATCTTCTACAATAAGGGCGTGAATGCTCTTTTTCATGTAAGAGTTATCGGCAAATAAAAAGAAATAATAAAGAACATTCAGGGGCTTAGCCTTCAAAAAGAAGAAATTTAAACCACCCCTGAATTCTAAAGAAAGGCCCTTATTTCAAGGCTTAAAGCTGGCTTTCTAAAATGGCCATAATATTGTCTTTAGGCTGGTTTCCCACGATTTTCTCAACCTCTTTGCCATCTTTGAACAGGATCATTGTGGGAATACCTCGGATGCCATATTTGGCTGGAGTATGAGGGTTTTCGTCCACATTCATTTTTAATATTTTAACTTTATCCTTTAATTCCCCTGCAATTTCCTCAAGGACAGGACCTAAGGCCTGGCAAGGGCCACACCAAGGGGCCCAAAAGTCAACCATAACGGGACTTGTGGATTTAAGGACTTCTTCTTCAAAATTGTTATCTGTAACGGGTTGAGTATTTGACATCGCTTGATCCTTTCTTTTTGGCTTATTATTCAATTGCTTTTTTCTTTTGTTGAGGCACGCCGTGTCGGGAACTTTTAAAAAAGATACCTTCGATAGGCCACTGCGGAAATGAGTCCTAGCCCTGCCATAGTGGCTAGCATGCTTGACCCTCCATAGGAGAGAAGAGGGAGAGGAACACCCACAATGGGCATAAGTCCGATCACCATGCAAATATTAATAAACATGTGCCAGAAAATAAAAGCTGTTACACCCAGAACAACAAACATGCCAAAGCGGTCTTTGGCACGTGACCCAATTTGTAAGCATAAAAATAAAAGATAAATATAGATAGCCAGTGTTGTGAAACTACCTAGAAAACCATGTTCTTCGCTAAGGACACTATAGATAAAGTCTGTATGTCTTTCAGGCAAGAACTCCAGTTGCGATTGGGTGCCTTTTCGAAAGCCTTTACCCCAGAATTTCCCACTTCCCACAGCGATTTTAGATTGAATGCTGTTGTAACCAGCACCTCTAGGATCACTCCCTGGAGAAAGAAAAGTCATAATGCGTCCTTTTTGATAAGGTTTTAGAGCAAAGTTCCATCCTAAAGAAGCTCCAATTAGTCCCAGAATAAAAAAAGCAATAAGTAAATTACGTTTAATTTTTGCAAAAAAAAGCATAGAAAAAACAATTAAAACAATAAGAAGGGCTGTTCCCAAGTCAGGTTGTTTGACGATCAATAAAAAAGGAATAGAGACAACAAAAAGAGGATAAAGTAAGTCTTTAAATTGAAGCCCTGACTTTTTGATTTTTTTAGTAGAGAGAATGTGCGCCATGATCAGGACAATCGAAAGCTTGATGGTTTCTGATGGTTGAAAGCGAAAAAAACCAAGGTTGAGCCACCGTTGAGCGCCAAGAGACTTTTTTCCAATCAATAAAACCAGAACAAGGAGAAAAAGATGGATAAAGTAAATGGGATAGGCCAGTCGATTAAAGATTTTGTAATCAATAAATGTGACAGTGAAGAATGTGGCCCATCCTAGTGCTAACCAAGCAATTTGTTGCCAGAATAGGCGAGAATTTTCCAAGGAGCTGGCGCCATGGGTTGCACTATAAAGGTTTATAAGTCCAATGATGTTAAGAGCCAGGATGACAAAAATAAAGTTAAGATCCAGTTTTTTGGTGAGTTGTTCATCAAAAGGTAACTTCATTTTATTTTTAACTCCGGATGATATTTTTTAAAGTAGGCCTTAATCACATCATGAACAATAGGAGCTGCGCCTCCAGATCCTGAACACGAGTGAAGCGCTAAAGCCGCCACGGTGATTTCTGGCTTGTCTGCAGGAGCAAAACCAACAAAGGATCCATGGTGACGGTCTTTAAAGGGGCGGAGGCGGCATCTTTTGTAAATATCTTCAGCAGAGAAAGACCGTACTTGACTGGTTCCGGTTTTTCCAGCCATTTTAATTTTTTTAAAACGCCACCATTTGGCTGTTCCATGTTCGCCATTAACGACACGTTCCAGGCCTTTTTTCACTGTTTTAAAATGAGTTTTTTCAATAAAGACATGTTCTGAATCTTCCTGGTTTGGAGGCCTTGATAAGTCTGTTATTAATTGAGGTGACATCTCTTTTATTAATTTATTTTCGTGGCTGATAATACGTTTTACAAGGAGAGGGCGGTAAACTTTTCCTTCCGTGCCAATGGCATTAAAAGCGACAGCCATTTGTAATAAAGTGGCTTCTACAAAACCTTGTCCGATGGCATTGCTTAGATTTTCTCCAGGTTGCCAGGGCTCCCCAAAGCGTTTTAACTTCCATTTTTCTGTGGGTAAAGTACCTGGGTTTTCATTGGGCAGACGGATGCCCGTGGGGTGACCAAGTCCCAAGGAATAAGCATATTTTGCAATATTATCAATCCCTAAACTGATACCCATTTTATAAAAAAAGACATTGCTGGATCTTTCAAGGGCTGTCAGCACGTTAATATGACCGTATCCTGCTCTTGAGTGATCATGGTAAATGCGTTTTCCAAATCGGAGAGCACTAGGAGCATAAATCAATGTGGAAGCGGTGATAATCCCCTCTTGAAGAGCTGCAAGAGCGACTAGAGGTTTGAAGGTGGAGCCTGGGGCGTAAGGGTCTTGAATGACCTTGTTTCTCAGTGGCTGGAAGGCTCCATTAACAAGTTCTTGCCATAAAGCCTTTGAAATGCCTGAAGAAAACTGATTGGGGTTATAGGACGGGGAGCTGACCATAGCTAAAACTTCTCCATTGGATCGTAGGGCAACCACGCCACCAATGCGATTTCCAATCCAATCATTTCTTTTCATGGCATTGTATGCGGCTTCTTGGAGGTCTTTATCAATAGTTAGTACAAGGTTGTGGCCGGGAACTTCGGGCTGGTTTTTGAGATGTAAAAAACCTGGAGTTTTTGCTCCACTGACTTCACTACCTCGAGCATCCACTTCCACAAATTTTACACCATCTCTTCCACGTATC